>SKZP01000271.1 GCA_007127275.1 Planctomycetota bacterium | reverse complement strand
TGTCGCGGCGCATATACGCGAGACACGGCTCAATCCAACGCGCATCCGCGGTGCTCGGCAAGCCCAGCCGTGCAAGGGAAGCGCGCAGCCGTTCGACAGCCTGTGAGTCCCGGCATACCCCCAGCTTGCGGGCAATCTGCGCTTCTGCAACCATGCCAATGGCGACGGCGGCGCCGTGTGGCACCCGGTATTGCGTCGCCGCCTCCAGCGCGTGGCCGACGGTGTGGCCAAAGTTGAGCAACATGCGCCGACCGCGCTCGCTCTCATCCTCGCCGACGAGTTGCACTTTCACCGCCACGGCCCGGCTGACAAGCTCCGCCGCCTTTGCCGCGTGCGCCTCTTGTTGCAATACGTCGCGCCCCGGCAGCGCCTCGAGCTCGGCGAGCAACTCGGCGTCGGCAATCCAGCCGTGCTTGAGCATCTCCGCAAGGCCGTGGCTGATCTCCTGCGCAGGAAGCGTACGCAGGTGCGCAACATCAGCGAGCACAGCGCGCGGTTGGTGGATCACGCCAAGCAGGTTTTTGCCCTCGGGGAGGTCCACGCCGGTCTTGCCACCAATGGCCGCGTCGACCATGGCGAGCAGACTGGTCGGCAGGTGCACCACGTCACTGCCACGCATGTAGAGTGCGGCAGCAAGCCCCGCAAGGTCGCAGACGACGCCTCCGCCGAGCGCAATCCAGCCCCCGCCACGCTCAAGCCCCACGTCCAACGCGCGGCTCATGAGCATCAGCAACGTCGTTGGCGTTTTATGCGCCTCGCCAGCCGGCACGACGAACCAGCGCTCCTCGGCTACCCCCAACTCCGCGGCGACGGCAGCGGCGTGCCCGTGGCGCAGAACTTCCGTGTCGGTGACAAGCACGGCCTGACCCGCTTCGACGTACTCGTGTACCGCCTCGCGGCGAAGCTGCGCCAACCCCGAGCCGACGTGTACGGCAACCTGCGCCGTCGCTTCGCGCTTCAGGGTCAGATCATGACGGTACATCGCCGGAGTGGCTGCTTGCCGCGGCGGGTTCACGCGTTTCGACTCGTCGCTCGGATTCTGTTGCATCAGCGGCTTCAACAGGCTTGGTCGGCGGCGGCGGTGCAAGTTCTTCCGCGGCATCCTCGCCGAGTAGCGAATGATTGACGTCCGGGTTGGCATGCGGATCCCCCGGAGCGAGTTTGTCGTGGCGGCTGCGCACCGGCGTCAGACTCAGATCCGGCTCGCCGGTGATGATCCGCGCGCTCCGGTTGAGCGTGAGATAACTGCTCGCCCATTGGAACAATACCACGACCCGGTTGCCGAATCCGACCAGCCACAGCACGTGTACGAACAACCAGGCCACCCAGGCGGCAAATCCGTAGAAGTGTACCGAGCCGACCTCGGCAACGGCGCGGCCGCGGCCAATCACCGCCATGGAACCGTGGTCCTTGTAACGAAACGTCGGTGGCGTGTAGACGCGCCCGCGGGACTCAACCTCGAGGCGCTTGCGAATCTCTCGGCCAACGTAGCGCCCCTGTTGCAGGGCGACCTGCGCCACCCCGGGCAAGGGCAGCTCGGTGGACCACTGCTCGTCGCGGTAGCATGCAAGGTCACCAATCACGAACACGTTCGGATACCCAGGCACGGCACATGACTCGTCGACGACGACACGGCGCATCCGGTCAAGCTCGGCCTGATACCGCTCGGCGACGACGTTCGCCAGCGGGTGCCCTTTGACGCCGGCGCCCCAAATCACGTTGCGGCACTCAATCCGCGTTGGCTCCTTCTCCCCGCCGTCGACAATCACGTGATCCGGCGCAACCTCGGAGAGCAAACGCCCGGTGATGATCTCCACCCCGAGGCGCTCAAGCTGCTTGCGTGCGTGGAAGCTGCTTTCCTCGTCGTAGGTCGGCAGCACCCGTTCGAGCCCCTCGACGAGGAGGATCCGTGCGCTTGCCGGGTCGAAGTGACGGTACTCGCGGCGAAGCACGTCCCGCGCAATCTCGGCAATGGCGCCGGACATCTCCACCCCGGTCGGCCCTGCGCCGACAATCACGAACGTCAGCCACGCCTTGCGCACCACGGGGTCTTCCTCGCACTCGGCCCGCTCGAAGGCAAGCAAGAGCCGCTGCCGGATGGCTACCGCCTCCTCAACCGACTTCAGTCCCGGAGCAACGGCCGACCATTCTGCGTCGTGCCCGAAGTAGTTGTTCACCGTGCCGGCGGCTAGCACGAGCGAATCATACGGCACAAGCGTCCGGTCCTCTAGCTGCACCGTGCGGGCTACCGGATCCAGGTCGACGACGTTGCCGAGCACGACGTCGACGTTGCGCTGCCGGCGCAGCACGTGACGCAACGGGCTCGCAATGTTTGCCGGGGAGAGCGCCGCCGTGGCCACCTGATAAAGCAACGGCTGAAACAAGTGGTAGTTGTGGCGGTCAATCAGCGTCACCCGCACGTCACGGGCACGCCGCAAGGCGCGAACCGCGTTCAGGCCGCCAAAGCCGCCGCCTACGACAACGACACGGTGTGGCATGTGCAGATGTTGAAAGGAGAACGACCCAGCGACGAAGGTCCCGCTGGAGCAGTAACGGGTTCCGAAACGAGCGACGACCGCGACGGAACTCCCGCCACGGTCGTCATTTTGTGCTCACAAGTCGGGGTGACTGGACTCGAACCAGCGACCTCACGGCCCCCAGCCGTACGCGCTACCAACTGCGCTACACCCCGTTTGCCACACTCCATCACACCTCAACGCGTTCGAAGCGTCAACCTTTTTCCGGCGCAAGCCCACTCGCTGCGCGGCTCGCCACGCCGCGCGGCACGGCTTGCGCCCCAGCTTCGCGGGAGGCCGCTTCCGGGGGGAATCACCGCCCCGCCACTACGGGTTAACGTGCAAAGTGCGTCGCCGTATTGCCGCACCGCTACGAATTCGGGCGTTGCACGCAACGAGGAGCCGAGACGAATGCGTCATCCGAACAACTCCCCGTCCTCGGGATTGCATGCTCGTCGAAATGCCCCGCACCGCTACCGCCCCGTCGTGCGGCGTAGCACCGTGCGTGCGCAGCACTACTCCGCCTTGCGCGTCGCGCTCGCCCCCGTGCTGATTGTCGCGCTGATGGTGGCGATGTGGGCCATTGCCTTCGAATTGGAGCGCCAGGCGCGTCGCCCGGATTTCGCGCAGATCCACGAAGCCGTCCACAACGAGGAGTACCAGAAGGCGCTGGCGATGCTCGAGCGCTACCGTCCGCGTACCTTGGCCGGCGAAATTGATGTGCGCAAAGCGCGCGCGCGCTGCTTCACCGCCCTCGAAAAGCCGGAAAAGGCCATTGTGCAGTTACGCTGGCTCGTGGTTCATGACGAAGTGAACGCCGCCGCGTACCACCGCCGCCTCGGAGACCTGTTCACCGAGTTGGAGGAGCACGACGCCGCCCAGGTGCACTTTCGCCAAGCGGAAAAACTGGACTAGGTACCCCGGATTGGCAGGTGTGCCGCGACCGCCAACGCACGGACCAACAGCGCCCCGCCTGCCTGCTGCCGACGACGTCCCCTAGGGGGGAGCGAGGGGAGCGGGCGCAACTACGGCTTGAGGATGAGCTTGCCGCGGGTTTGTCCTGCTTCAATGTCGCGTTGCGCCTTGGCGACGTCGTCCAGCGAGTAGGTGTTCAACGGCGGGTCGACCAGCTTGCCGGCTTCGCGCCACTCCAGCAGTTGCGTCATCCCCTCGGTGAGGAGGTCGTGCTCGTTGAACAGGTAACTGAGGTTGAAGGCGAGCACGCTGCGGTTGCCGTCGACCAACTTGATGGGATTGAAGCGCGGCGTGCGCAGGTAGTCCCAGAAGAGCTTCGGCCAACTCGGCGTCCCTTTGCCCTTCTTGAGCATGGTCGCGAAACCGTAGAGTACGAGCCGCCCCGGCTTGCGCAGGTGCATGAAGCTTTGCCACAGCGTGGCGCGGCCGTTGGGGTCGAGCACCACGTCGAACTTTTCCGGGCGCACCGCCTCGACCTGCTTCCACAGCTCGCCGGCCGACTTGTCCACTACCGCGTCGGCCCCGTACTGCTTGACCGTCTCTACCTTGTGCGAGGCGCCGACGACGCCGACGACGTGGCAGCCGAGCAGCTTCGCCACCTGCACCGCAGCGCAACCGACGCCGCCAGCGGCGGAATGCACGAGCACCCAGCGACCGGGGCGCACGTTGGCCAGTTCCTTGAGCGCGTACCACGCCGTGAGGTGCACCACCGGGAAGCCAGCCGCCGCGTCGACCGAGAGCACCTCGGGGCGCCGAAAGATCTGGTGAAGCGGCACCACGACATGCGAGGCGAACCCCCCGAACAACGACACGCCGAGCACCGAATCTCCCTCGGCAAGCCCTTGCGAATACGGTCCCAACGACGAATCCGGCTTCTCCTTCGTCGGCCCCAGCTTTTCAACGGTGCCAGCGAATTCGAAACCCGGCGTGATCGGAAAGCCGTGCAACTTCTTCGCCGAACTGTACAGCCCCATTCGGATGGCGGTGTCCGCGAAATTCACAGCGACCGCCTCGGTGCGTACAACTGCCTCCCCCGGTCCCGGTTGCGGATCCGGCGCCTCGACCACCTTGAGACGGTCATATCCGCCCGGCTTCTCAATCACGACCTTTCGCACGGCGAGCTCCTGGTTGGGCGGGCATTGGCGAGCGTCGAATCCACTCGTGCGCCGCGTCAGAGATGGGGTTCAAGGCAGGCGACGGATGCACACGCGAGCGGCGTATACAAGATGCGACCCGAGACGAGTGAGGGAGGAGTCTTTGCTTGCTTCCGCTTTGCATTCGTTCCTTTCTCGCTCACAAAAATCAACCGCGTGGGTGCCTTGTCCGACGTTTCGCAAGCAGCGCGTCAATCTCTTCGCGAGAGTAGACGCGTTCACCGTGGCCAATTCCGGGGCAGTGACGCGACTCAGCCTCCCAGGCGGAACGGCTTCGCAACACCTCCGGCCAAAACGGGTAGGTGCTGCACTGCGTGGGGCGGTCGCGGTAGACGTCGCACCCGTGCTTGCCAAGAAAGGTGCAGTCCCCGCAAGACTTCTCGAGCAAGGAATACGAGCCGCTCACCTCCCGCGTGTAGGTGCGCAAGAAGCTCTCGCGGTCGAGCGTCAGCGCAGCGGCGAGGCGCTCGACCTCTTCGGAGTCGACCCAAACGTATCCCGGCTCGCCGGTGCAACAGGCCACGCACTCCGGCCACCGACACGTAAAGCGCAGTCCCTCGGCATACCACGGATCCGCCCCGTCGCCTGCTGCATTCGCAGCGTCGTCGTCTGCTGCGCCGCCGCCCGTTTGCGCAACGCCTCCGTCCGCCGGGACATGGACGGTGTGGGTGTCCTTTTCCCGGGGCGACGGGTGGCCGTCATTCGAGGTTTTCGCGTGGTCCTGCATGTTCGCGTGCCGCATTGGGTGCGTGTTCGTGCGCCAAAGCGACGGTAGCAACGACCGTGCGGCACGACAAGCTGGCACACGCGTGGCCGTGCATCCCGCAGGCGGGAAACGTAGTTCTTGCAAGCCCACGGGCTGCGGCCCCTGGGACAAGTGCCGGAGATGCACGGTACGTGTGAGGTGCAGCCGGCTCTTGGCACGGGAGCCATGTTTGGGCGGAATCACGTAAAGTAGCGTGAGATTCCGCGCCCGCCCAATCTGTCCCGCGAGCGGAGTACTGCGGCGCCCCTTATGCGGCGTTTTTAGCTTGGTCGCTGTCGTCTCCTGCTTGGTTTCTTGCGCACCGGCGGGCGCAAGGGCCCGCCATGCGTTCGGGAAGCGCCGAATCCTTTCGTGCCAACAAGAGACGGGTGCCCTTCTACCCGTGGCGCACGGGCCTTGCGCGGCAGCGCTGGCTGGCGGCACGGCGCCGGCTCTGGCATACTCCGAGGCGCTTGCACCGAATAAATTCCGTGGCGTTGCACGAGGTAACCATCCGCATGAGCGAGGAGACGCAACAGCAACCGCCGCAGGCACCTTCCGGGGATACGCAGCCAGTGTCGCCGCAACCGGAACATTCCGCGGCGAGTGAGTCGCACCTCGAGTCGACGAGCGACGAAGAGGTCAGCTCCCGGGGCACCGTGGCGCGCCAGCGCATGTCACAGCGCATTGCCGCGGTGGATTCCCAGGCGCAGCAAGCCGACGCAGCCGGGCGTACCGCGGACGAGGCGCTGCTCGCGCTCAACGACTTGCAGGTCTACTACGGCAACATCCACGCCCTCAAGGGAATCAGCCTGCACGTTGGCCGCGGTGAGGTGGTCACGATTATTGGCGCAAACGGGGCCGGCAAGTCGACAACCCTGAAGACCATTTCAGGGTTGCTGAAACCACGCTCCGGCACGGTTCACTACGACGGCCGACGGATTGACGGCGTGGCGGCGGAGACCCTTGTGGCGCGCGGCATTGTCCAAGCGCCGGAAGGGCGGCGTATCTTTGCCAATCTAACGGTCAACGAAAACCTCGACATGGGCGCGTATCTGCGGCGGGACCGCAACGAGATTGAGCGCGACCGCGAGCGTGTCTTCACGCTCTTTCCCCGCCTCAAAGAGCGGCGGCGCCAGCGCGCAGGCACCATGTCCGGCGGCGAGCAACAGATGCTCGCCATTGGCCGCGCCCTGATGAGCAAGCCGCGCGTGCTGCTTCTCGACGAGCCGTCGCTGGGTCTTGCGCCGGTGCTTGTGGGCCAGATTTTCGAGGTGATTCGCCAACTCAACAGCGAGGAAGGGCTGACCATTTTGCTCGTCGAGCAAAACGCCGCTGTTGCCTTGAAGACGGCGCACCGCGCCTACGTGCTCGAGACCGGACGCGTCGTCATGCAGGGCCCCGCCGAGGAACTCGCGACCAACCCGGAGGTGCAGGCCGCCTACCTTGGCGGAAACTAAGCGGCAAGAGGTGCCGCTCGCTGGGGCCAACCGGACATTTTATGCCGACAAGAGGACGGACCTTCTAAGGAGCTGACAGGAATTACCTCCCGAACGTTGAGCGTCACGAGCGAAGGCTTTGCAAGGCGGAGAAAGGCGAGAAGCCAGGCGTGACGAGTCACGTCGAGCAGCGCAACCGACGACAACGAAGCAGAGCCGAGCGCAGTAGCTCAACTTCGGAAGGTATTTTCTAACAGCCCCTAGCGTCTCGGCGCGACGCACCCGCCTCGGGCGCGCCCGGCTTCCGTCGTTGCCGCCGTCGTCGAGCGTTTCGCCGAATTCCGTGAACGGCAACCCCAATCAAAAAGAGTTCGACGAGGACAAAGATACCCGTGGAGACACCGGCCGCCGCATCACCGGCCGGCGGTTCAATGGTGGTGAGTGGAATGTACTCGCGTTTGCCTCGTGCTCAGCCGAGTAAGCGACAACGGAAACGTTTGCGCCGTGCACCCACGTTCAGCTTTCGGCTCGCTCAACCATAAAGCTCCTCGCCGAGGGGGAGCCGCGCCGCATCAATCCGGACCTTGCCCGCGTCTTCCGTAG
>SKZP01000002.1 GCA_007127275.1 Planctomycetota bacterium | reverse complement strand
GCGTGTCACCGGCAAGCCCATCCGCTTCATTGGCACCGGCGAAAAGACCGCCGACTTGACCGAGTTTCGGCCGGAGTCCATTGCCGACCGCATCCTCGGCATGGGAGACATCCGCCAACTCGTCGAGGAGGCGCAAGAGGTCTTCGACCAGGAAGAGGCGGAGCAGCAGTTCGAGAAGATGTTCCTCGAAGAGTTCACCCTCGAGGACTTTCTCGGCATGCTTGCGAAGATTGAGCAAATGGGCTCGATCAAGCGCCTGCTGAAGATGATGCCGGCCGGCGCCATGGGCCTCAACGAGGAGATGCTCGAGCAATTCGACGAAAGCGAATTGTTCGTCACCCGTGCGATCATTCAGTCCATGACGCCGAAGGAGCGGCGCAAGCCCGACGTGCTGGACGCGAACCGCAAACGGCGCATTGCGCGCGGCTCGGGTACCTCGGTGCAACAGATCAACGACGTGCTCAAGGGCTACAAGCAAATGCGCGAGCAGTTCAAGGCGATGAAAAGCCAGGGCTTCATGGGCAAGCTCGCTCACGGCCAAGTGATGAAGCAGAAGAAGAAGGCGTTGAAGGAACAAAAGAAGAACAAGCGCCGGGTGTTGAAGCGCAAATGAGTTCGACACCGTCGCCGGACGAGGCGAATCCTTGGAGTGAGGCGCTCCTCTTGACGCGCGAGATCGCCGGCGTGGGCGGCCGGTTCAAGGCGGAGCCGGAGGACTTCGTCGTCGAGGAGGTGCCACTGTATCCGCCGAGCGGCGAAGGGGAGCACACCTTCCTTCGCCTCGAAAAGCGCGGCATCTCCACCTTCGAGGCCATCCGCCGGCTGGCGCGTGCCGTGGGTGTGCGCGAGCGGGACGTCGGCTACGCGGGGATGAAGGATGCCCGCGCCGTGACGACGCAGTGGGTAAGCCTCGCCGGGGTCCCCCCCGCCGAGGCGGACGGGCTCGAGCTGGCGAAGCTGCGCGTGCTCGAAGCACACCGGCACTCTCACAAACTGCGCAAGGGCCATCTTGCCGGCAACCGGTTTCGCTGCGTGCTGCGCGGGGTCGACGCGGCCGGCGAGGCACGCGCTCGCGAGATTCTCGCACGGCTGACACAGCAGGGCGTGCCGCACGCCTTCGGCCCGCAACGCTTCGGAGAGCCGCCGCTCAATCACCTCGCCGGGCGCGCGTTGCTCCGCGGTGAGCCGGCCGGCGTGCTCGCCGTGCTGCTTGGGCCGTTGCCCGAGGAAAGTGCGGCATCCGCGAGCGAGGAGCCTGCTCGTCGCGACGCGCGCGCGCACTACCACGCCGGCGACGTCGCCGCGGCGCTGAACGCGTGGCCGCCACGCTGCAATCAGGAACGCCGAATGCTCAAGGCGCTGCTCGACGGTGCGGACGCGGCGACAACGGTGAAGCTGCTGCCGAAGAAGCTGAAGGAGCTTTACGTCAACGCGTACCAATCCGCCTTGTTCAACCGCCTGCTTGCCGAGCGGCTGAAGGCGGAGGCGCTCGCTGCGCTGGAAGAGGGAGACGTTGCCTACAAGCACGCCAACGGCGCCTGCTTCGTGGTCGAGGATGCCGCGCGGGAAGCCGAGCGTGCCGCGCGCTTCGAGATCAGCCCGGCAGGTCCCCTCTTCGGCACGAAGACACTTGCGGCGAAGGGGGAGCCGGGGGCGCGAGAACAAGCACTGCTCGACGCGGAGGAAATTGCCTTCGCACATTTCGCGTTGCCCGGCGGTCTCGCCCAACGCGGCGAGCGTCGTCCGTACCGCGTGCCGGTCAAGGAGGCGCAACTAGTGTGGAACGAACCGAGCGCCGGGTGCTGTACAGTTTCGTTTACGCTGCCACCGGGGGCATACGCGACGAACGTGCTCGCCGAGCTTACGAAGAGCGCCGCCACGTTCGCCGAGTAGCTCGGGACACACCCACCTGTTTTGGGTGGCTGGTTTGGGTGGCGCGTCGCGTCCTTCAACGGGAATAACGACCTTCGCCCGCGAATTACCTAGCGGGCAGAAAGTCGCGGCGGCGGTCGTCGCACGCTGTTCGTTCGGTTGGATTTCGCAAGTCCTCGCCACTTGCGAATCCCTTTCCAGAGCAAGCCGTTTCATCATGACCGTACGCGTGCTCTTCCTGTGTGAGAACGAGTTCGAGGATCTCGAATTGTGGTATCCGCTGCTGCGCTTGGCCGAGGAAGGAGCGAAGATTACCGTGGCCGGGCCGCAGGCGCACGCCGTCGTCAAGGGCAAGCACGGGCTGACCTGTCGGCCGGATATTGGCTTCGACGAGGTGCATTCGAGCGAGTACGACGCGCTGTTCGTGCCCGGCGGGCATGCGCCGAGCAAGCTGCGCCGGCTGCCGCGCGTCGTGGAGATTGTGCGCGAGTTCGACACGGCTGGCAAACCGCTGGGCTTGATCTGCCACGCCGCGGAACTCGCCGTGGCCGCGCAGATTCTCGCCGGCCGCGAAGTCACTGGGCACGACTCCATCCGCGAGGAGGTGACCCGTGCGGGCGCAATCTGGCGCGACGAAGCGGTCGTGCACGACGCAAACCTGATTTCCTCGCGCACTCCGGCTGATCTGCCACGCTTCGGCAAGCAACTCGTGCAGCACTTCTTTCACCGCCACCCCGCCGCCTCGGGCTCCCGGGACTGAGCAAGTGGGGCCCACCCCGCACGTACCCGGATCCGGGGACGTACGCAATCCGTCCAACCGTTGTTCCTGTATCAAGCGCCGGCTACCCTCCTCTCGGGTCTCGGGTGCACCACCTTTCTTCGCTGCGACTACCAAGGTAGTGTACGGCGCATGCGCAAGACAAAAGCAGCGAGCGTACGGCTTGCAGATGCCGGCGGCGCGCGAGGGTGGGGCGTATGGCCGACGTCGAGGTAAAAGCGTTCAGTCGCGAGGACCGCAAGCTGTTCGAGGTGTTTTTGCGTTTTCCGCGCAAGCTGCACCACGGCGAGCGCTACTGGGTGCCCGAGTTTCTCGCGGAGCGCCGCCGTATGCACGACCCGCGAAGCAATCCCGAGCTGCGCACGCTCAACACGCAGTACTTTCTCGCCTACCGTGCGAATGAGCCGCTCGGTCGTATGGTCGCCTTCCTGGAGCGAGACTCGCAGGAGGCCGACGCCGAGGGCAAGCGCGTCGGCTGGTTCGGCTTCTTCGAATGCGAGGACGACCCCGGCGGCGCCCTTGCGCTGTTTGACGCGGGCTCGCGCTTTCTTGCCGAGCGTGGCTGCACGCATATGCGCGGCCCCTCCGGCTTCACGAGCATGACCACGTGGGGGATGCTCGCCGGAGGCCGCTTCGAAGATGCTCCGGCGGTGCTGATGCCGTGGAATCCGCGCCACTACATGCGCTTGTGCGAACGCGCCAAAATGAGACCTGCCACCGAGGTGTTCGCCTACGAACTTACGAACTGGCACTGGCCGAACGAAGACTTACAGGCCCACGCAAAACAAGCGCGCGACGAGCACGGCATCCGGTTGCGTCCCATTCGCCTCGAGCGCAGCGAGGGGTTTGCCGCGGACGTCGAGATTGCTCGCGAACTCTTCCACGTGGCCTGGGCGAATAGCTGGGGCTTCGCACCCATTGACGCCACACGCTTCGCCCACTTGGCGCACACCATGCGCGGGATTCTGCACCCCGAGTTATGCTTGGTCGCCGAGCACAACGGCGAGCCCATCGGCTTCGCCGTCTGCCTGCCGGATATCAATCAGTTGCTGATTCACACCAATGGCAAGGTCCTCGACCTGATGTGGCACATGTGGATCCGCAAAAGCCACCTGAAACTGGGCCACATCTGCACCCGCGCTCGCATAGCCATGGTCGGCGTGTCACCGGAGGCGCACGGAAAGGGTGTCGAGGCGCTGTTTCTCGAGCGAATCATGGAGAGCTGTCTGCGCCACGGCGTACTCACCGTCGAGCTAAGTTGGGTGAGCGACAGTACCGCGCAGAGCCATCCATTGCTCCAGTCGCTAAACGAGCCGCCATACAAGCGCTACCGAATCTGGGAGCGCGACCTTGCAGCGTTTGCGTCAACGTCGACTTCCTAAGGAGCTGACAGGACGCCAATTCTGAAAGTTGAGCTCCTGCGCTCGACTGCGCTTCGTCGTCGCCGTTTGCGTTGCTGCTCGGCGTGGCTACGCACCTGCCCGCTCCTGAGCACTTGGCGAAAACTTCCGCAAGCTGAGCGCCACGAGCGAAGAGTGTGCAACGCGGAGGAATGAACGAACGAGGAGGGCTGCGAGGGGAGAATACGAGCCCCTCGTTTCGCGGGTTCGCTCGCTCCTCCTCTCCGCTCCCGTGTTCTCTGTGGCAACAAACCCGTCGCACCGGCCCACGACTTGCGGCAACGCATCCGCACTTCTGGCCGCAAGAGGTTGCCAGTGTTCAGATCTTCGCCGCGACCCCTTAACAAACAAGTCCCCCCCTTCGCATGCCAAGGAGGGGACTGTCTTTACGCGTCGCGCGTACCCGGCTACCCCGGTCTCGTTGCTGCACTCGCGGAGCTGCGTCGTCGTCCGCTGCGCGGCTCGACACGCTACACCTTCACTGAAGGCAGTTCGAAGTGAGACTCGTCTTTGATCGGAATCTCCGCGTCAATGCCGCCGACTTGGTCGGTGACGCGCTTGATCAACTCGGGCATCTCGAACGGCCGCTCAATCAAGTCGTCGAGGTCGTTGGCATACGCCGCTTCGACCACCCCCGGCGCCGGCTGCGCGGCCATGCCCAGGATGAAGACGTCCTTGGTCACCTTCGTCTTGCGAAGCCGCTCGCAGATCACCGCCGGCTGCGTGCCGGGCGCTTCCAGGTCGAGAAGTAGGATGTCCGGCAAAAACGCTACGGCGAGCAACCCCGCCTCAAACGCGTCGCGGGCCATCTTCACCCGGTACTGATGCCGCTCGAGCTCCGCCTTGAGCATCTCGGCGACGAGAGGAGCCTTGTCGAATACCAGAACCTTGTCGTTGCGGCTAACACTTCGGCTGATCGGCAGATCCCGGTCCTTGCAGAACTTGACGAGGTCATTATGGGCAATCCGGGCGTGGCCGCCGGGCGTCTTGTACGCAAGCAACTTCCCTTGTCGAATCGCGGCGATGATCGTATTTCGGTGGACGTTGCACAGGCGGGCGACTTCACTCGTACTGTAGAATTTGCGCTTCATGCAACCCTTCCTTGGCACGGGGTGGGAACAAGATCGGCCACAACGGGCCCTCTCAGCCGCAGCAACTACACATCTATCAGTGTCCATGCGTTATTGCCGCAATTTGGTGTTCTTGTAGGTAACTCTATCACATGGCCTGGCGTCTGGCAAGTGAAAATCTTTCCCCTTTGCGTGCTTGCAATACCTTTTGCACAGTCGCATCCCTGTGGTCGGGGCGAGGGTAGCGTCGTACCATGGTGGCATTGCGGGGGGTCAAGTCGCGAACGGGCGAGGAAAAAAAATGGCGCGTCACATCAAGGGTCGCATTGTCGATGCAAGCAAGTTTTCGCTGGGGATTGTCGTCTCGCGTTTCAACGAGGCACTCACCGAGCGACTGCTCGAGGGGGCGCTCGAGACGTTCGAGCGCCACGGCGGCGAGCGCGGGCGCTGCACCGTCGTGTGGGTGCCGGGTGCGTTCGAGATTCCGGTGGCGGCGCGGCGGCTTGCAACTCGGTTGAAGCCTGACGGGATGGTCTGCCTCGGGGTGGTTATCCGCGGGGCGACGGCGCACTTCGATTATGTGGCCGGCGAGGCCGCCGCAGGGATTAGCCGCCTGGCCCAGGAGCGCGAGATCCCCGTCGGCCTCGGGCTGCTGACTACGGATACGATTGAGCAGGCCTGGGAGCGCACCGGCGTCAAGCTGGGCAACAAAGGGGCGGAGGCGACGCTGGCCGTGTTGGAGACGATTGACTGCCTCGCCCGGATTGACGCGGCCGCCACATAACCGCCGCTCGCCAAGCCCCTCCGCATTTGGTACCGCAACGCCGCAGCGTCTCCCCTCCGGCGGTAGACGCACGTTCGCTCGCAGTGACCGAGAGGCACCGGCGCCCGCGCTGTGCGACGCGACGCGACGCGACGCTTCGTTACGTTACGCCACGCCACGCACCACCACCATGACGAAACGGACGAGCAAGCAACCACGGCGACGACGGCACCGCGCGCGAGAGATGGCACTGATGTACCTCTATCAGTGGGATCTGCTCGCGTCGCGGGGGCTTCGGCCGGAGCACGACCCTGCGGCCTTTTGCCAGTGGCAGGACAAGGACGAACAGGCGGGACATTTCGCAACGCGCCTGATTGAAGGCGTCATCACGCACCGCGACGAGTTGGACGCGGCCATTGATGCGGCCGCCCACAATTGGGCGCTTGAGCGGATGAGTGTAATCGACCGCACCGTCTTGCGCCTTGCCCTCTTCGAGCTGCACCACTGCCCCGACATTCCGGAAAAGGTGAGCCTGAACGAAGCAATTGAGTTGGCCAAGCGCTTTTCGACGAAGCGTTCGAGTGCGTTCGTCAACGGCATTCTCGACCGCGTACGCGCGGAGTCGGCGAGAAGGGACGCGACGGCCTCGGGCTCGCAAGACACTTCCGTCAAAGGCACATGACGTATTGCGACTCGAAGCGCGAGGCCTTCCTTCTGCCGTGTAGCTTTGGCGGAAAGGGGCGAGCGAAGCGTCGCGGGCTCACGCCCGTTCGCCTTGAATTTCCTGTAGCGTCTTGAGAACCGCCTCGACGTGGCCCTTGACGCGTACCTTCGGCCAGACGTGGGAGACCTTGCCGCCGGGCTCGATCAGAAAGGTCGAGCGTTGCACGCCCCAGGATTCCCGGCCGTAGTTCTTCTTCAACTGCCAGGCCCCGTATTTCTCAATCACGGTGCGCGACTCGTCGGAAAGCAGCGCGATGGTGATGCCGTGCTTGTCGCGGAACTTCGCCAGCTTCTCCGCCGGGTCGGGACTGATGCCGAAAATCACCGCGCCAGCTTTCTCGAACTCGTCCGTTGCGCCACTGAACTCAGCGGCCTCGGTCGTACACCCCGGCGTGTCGGCCTTGGGATAGAAGTAGACGACCACCCAGCGCTCCGTGTAGTCGCTCAAGCGAACGGTGATGCCCTCCGCATCCGGCAGGCTGAACGTGGGGGCTTTCGTGCCCAGCTCGGGCACCGGTTTCGTTTCTTGCACGTCGCTCATACTCACCCTTTCTTGCGGATCAAACGGAGCCCAGGAGGTGTCAGGAAATCAGTTCCATTTCTGAGCGTCACGAGCGAAGGCTGTACGAGGCAGTAGACGGTGAGCCGCGCAGGCGTGGTTGGCCCCGTCAAGCCTCGAACCGACGACAACGAAGTACAGCCGAGCGCAGGAGCTCAAATTTGGAAGCACCTGTCTGGCACCTCCTTATTCTTCACGCTCGTCGACGTCGTCGGAGCGCTGCGACTGCGCGGCCTTTCGCTGGGTAGACGACGCCTCAACGTCCAGCGAGATCCCCTCG
>SKZP01000599.1 GCA_007127275.1 Planctomycetota bacterium | reverse complement strand
TTCGCAAGCTTACCGGCAACAGCACCACCTGCTGGCGACCGGGGGTTCGCACGACGAGGCGGTACAGTCGATCATGCTCCCCTACGTCGCCGAGCGCGGCGAGGGCGTCTTCGAAGCAGCGCCGGTAAAGGACTTGCTCCTCGCTCTCCAATGCTTCGGTCGCTTGGACGTAAACCGGTCGGCGTCGCTGCCAGTAAGTGTAAAGTTGCTCGGATTGCTGCACGTCGCCGAAGGCGATCTCGCCGGGCAAAAGGGGGGAGTCGTCCTCGTTGGCCTCGCTGATCAGCGGCTCGTGCAGCGTCGCGAAAAAGCCGCGGTCGTAGCCGGCGACAGCCTGGACGCGAAAGTCGTGGTAGCAAACTTCGAGGAGCCGCTCCCACAGCTCAAAGTATTCGTCCTCGTCGCTGAGGTCGGGATGAGCGGTGTGCGTCGCGGAGGACTCGACGTTCCGCTGACTTTCGAGCTTCTTCGTCGACTCGGATTTGTCGTCGCGGGTGCCGTACCAGCGGGAAGCGAGCCAAACTCCGAGGTAGAGCCCCAACGCGACAGCCCCGATCGCTACGGCGACGACAACAACCGGCTCGACATTGGCGACAAGCGTCCACACCATCAACATCGTTCCGGCGCCGGATTGCGAAGCCAAAGGTCGCTCGGCCGCACCGGACGACCATGCTGCGCGAAACGCCTACACAACGACAACCACGATTCAACACAAGCGGGCGATGAGATTGTGATACAAGCGGGTTCCATTTCGGTCAATGGGGCTCGCCGCGGGGAGCAGTCAGCAACCTTATGCATAGCCTCAAGCGCTGGCGCGCCTCGGTGGGCAATGCCGAACGAGTTCCGTGGGCGCCTGTACTGGCTGGCTAGGCGCATGAGCGTGCACGAAACGGGCGGAGTGATTGTGATCGGCGACAGCGCCGACGGGATCGAGGTCGAGGCTCGCCAGCATCTGCGGTTGCTTTTGCCGGGCGCGTGTGCTCGTGCACCTTTTTGTGCTCGCGCTCGGACCGGCTACAGGTCGACGTGCTCGGCAATCTCGTGGTACTTGCGGCCTTCGCGGATGGTTACGGCGCCGACCTTCGGCGCGTGTTCGAACACGACGAAATCCTTTTCGGGACGGATCTTTTCGAGGAAGCGCTGCTTCTCCTCCAGGATCCAGGCAGCGTGCAGGTCGTAGCCCATGGTGTAGGGCACCTTCAAGTGCGAGTCGGTCGGCATCAAGTCCGCCGGATAAAAGAGGCTCGGCTCGTTCGCGTCTTTGCCGCGCACCTCGACCGACTGCATTGCGGTGGTATGGCCGTGGCTGACGAAGGCGTAGACGCCCGGCAACAACTGCACGTTGCCTTTGACCATCAAAAGGTTGCCCGCTTCGGCGACGGGTTCGAAGTCGTCGGCGAGGTAGCTTGCCCGTTCGCGCGGGTTCGGCTCGCGGGCTGTGGCGAGGTTCGAGCGTTGTACGTGATACGTGGCGTTGGGAAAGGTCGGTCCCACCGTGCCGTCCGACTGCCGCGTCGTACCGCCGCCGGCGTGGTCGAAGTGCAGGTGGGTGATGATGACGTCGGTGACGTCCTCCGGCTGGACGCCGTGCGCAGCAAGGTTCGTCAGCAGCGAGTCCTCGGTGTGGTCGACGACGAAAATCTCGCGCTCCTTTTCGCTCAGCTTGGTGCCGCAGCCGGTGTCGACGAGCGCAATACGCCCCTCGCCGCGCAGCAGCAAGCAGCGTGCCGCGAGTTGGATCCGGTTGGATTCGTCGGCCGGTTGCTCGCGGTTCCAAAGCACCTTGGGAACGTTGCCGAACATGGCCCCGCCGTCGAGCCGAAAGCGGTTGGCGATGACGGTGGTGATTTCGTAGGCACCAATTCGTAAGGACATGCGCGCTCCTTTGGGAAGAGTGGTGGGTCGAAGGTGGCTGTCAGAGAGTCAGGGGTTGCGTGGATGTTGCGGCGTAGGTGACGCACTCTTGGACGTGCATTGTTGCTGCACGCACTAGGAGGTAGCACGCTGGGATGTCAAGAGCTTCGCACGTTATGCCGTTGCGCAATTCCATTCTTGCCTTCCGACAGCATGAAGCACGGGCGCCGAAAGTGCGCAACATCAGCCGCAAACGTCGTTGTACGCATTGCATCCACGCATGGTGGGTTCAATTGTGCGCTTTCGTGTACGTGTGAATGCAAGGCTCAACGGACCGTCGCCCGCCACACGTCTACCTCCCGGTACAAGGCGACAACTTCGGCGTGGAGAGTGACGCGGTATCCTTGTTCGTGTAGGTGCGTCATCAGCTCGGCCAGTTCCTTGGCGTTACGCTTCCAGGTGGGGGCGACAATCCAGAGGGTGTCCGCGTTTCGTTCGTTGAGGCTCGGCCAGAACGCTCCTGCGTCGTTCACCACGGGTGCGCGCAGGTTGCCGAGTCGTTGGGTTGCGTTTGCACCGCGCGTATACGGCAGCACGGGCAGGTCGCGAATCTCGTACCGCAGCGCTGCTTTCAGGTAGCCTGGAAAGGCAATCACCGCCGCGTCCGTTGGCTCGGCTTGCTGTTCGCGGCGGATCTCGGCGGCGACGCGGCGCCAAGGGCCACGTTGCATGGGCTCGTCGTCGTAGCCAATGGACGGCCGCTCCGGCTCGTGCTCTGGCAGCAAGCCCCAGCCGTGTTGCGCGCTCAAGCCGTAGACGGCACTGCCCAGTAGCGCGACGAACGCGACGGCGGCGGCCGTGCATGCGAGTGCACCGCCGAGGCGCGCCTGCGGCGGAGCGCCAAGGGCAACGACGGCGCACCCCCAGCGCAGTGGCTGCGCAAGCCCTGCGGCCGCGAGGGCAAGCACGAACGGCAGCGTAAAGCTGAAGTGCCAGAACGTGCCGAACATGTTGATCCAGATGCCGAGCGTGAAAAGAAACATCCACGGCAGCGCAAACCCGAGCCAGGCAAGCACCTCGGCGCCGCGCCGCCGCCACAGGCACAGCGCCCCGAGCAGAAGCGGCACGGCAATCACCGCGACGTAGTAGCCCGCATACGCCGCCGGCAACATGCTTTGCCAATCCATCATTCCTTGTTCGCGGTAGCGCACGCCGAGAAAGCTCGTCAGCACCCAGTGCGTCATCTGCTCGAAGGTCGAGGCGTGGCCGGCGTAGTGCGCCGTCTCCGCATGCGGCCAGCGCGAGAGAAGATACAGCAACCACGGCAGAAACAGCACAAAGGCGAGGCCGCCACCGAGCAGCAATGCGCCGACGCGCTGCTTCATCTGCGGCGCAAACCAGCGCGACGTCGCCTTTTGTGCGTCGGCGGGCTCGCTACGAGTAAGCATGTCGACGAACCACGGCACGACCAGCACCACACGACTTGCGCCGTCGAGCAACTGCGAGGCCAGGCGACGAATCCCCGCCGGGGCGGGCGGTGCCGGTTGCGCACCCCTCGTGTGATCCGCGCCGCCGGCCGTTTCGTGCGCCGCTTTTCGGCTCGTCAGCGTGGCGAGGGCGTGGGCGAGCGGAATGAGGAAAAACAAGTAGTAGGTGTACACGCCAAGCGCGAGCACGACGCCGTAGTGCAGCGCCTGTTTCGCGCTCGGCTTGCGCATTAGCGAGAGGAAAACGAGTGTTAGCCACAGCGCGAGCGCCATGGCGAGACTGTAGTGGCGCACCCAATTCGCGAGATCCACCGCTGCCGGGTTGAGCGCAAGCAACGCCAAGGCGACGAGAATGGTGAGGCGCCCGAGGCCCGCGTGCCACAACACGAGGCCGAGCAAGGGGAGGCAGGCAAGCGAGGCAAGCAACGGCAGGATGCGCAGCGCCGCGGGGGAGTCGCCGAAGAGGTGCGAGGTGAGGCGCACGCCGAGGCGCGTCAGCGGCGGATGTGTCGTAACGCACGTCGCCGTTTCCCAGGCACTCTCCATCTGCGTGGCCCGCTCCCAAGTGAACGCCTCGTCGAGCCACAAGTCCGCCTCGCCAATCCGCTCGAGCCGCAGCACGAGCGCAACCACGAGCAACAACGCCGCGGCAACCCAGAAAGCGAGCCAACGGACCCGACGTCGGCGTTCACCGCCGGAATCAACGTCACCACCCGCGGCACGGGCCTTCGTTGCCTGGGAGGTGTGCTGGCTCATACGCGAACGTCAGGAGGGAGATGCGGCCGCGAAGACACGCTCGTAAACGGCTTCGTAGCGGCCGACAATGCCGGGGGCTTCGAAGTGGCTCGCGCGTTCGCGTGCAGCCTCGCTCATGGCCGTGGCGCGCTGCCGGTCGCGGGCGAGAGTGAGTACCCGCTGTGTCATGGCGTCCACGTCGCCGACCTCGCAGAGGTAGCCGCTGTCGTCGTCGACAATCACTTCCGGCACGCCGCCGACCCGCGTCGCCACGACCGGCACCCCGCAGGACATGGCCTCGAGCGCCGAGAGACCGAACGACTCCTGCTCGCTCGTCAGCAGATACACATCCGCAAGCGGCAACAACTCCCACACGGCAACCTGCCGGCCGAGCAACACAAGGTCCTCCGTGGCCCCCGCCTCGGCGGCCATGGCCCGGCAGTCCCGCAACTCGGGCCCTTCGCCAATCAGCACGAGCTTGGCCGGCACCTGCTTGCGCACGTTGAGAAAGACCTGCAGGACGTCCTTGGCGCGCTTCACCGGCCGGTAGTTGGAAAGATGCATCATCACAAACTCACCGCGGCCGCTCCAGGCGTGCCGGCGCTCCACTCGTTCCGCCTCGCTCAACGGGACGAAGCGGGTGCGGTCGACGAAGTTGGGCACGACGTCAATGTCCTCGCAGCGCACGCCGAAGCGTTGGCACGTCTGCTGGCGCAAGTCCTCGCTGACCGCGGTGATGCCGTCGGAGTTGGCAAGCGCGAAGCAGGTGGGCTTGTAATAGGCCTCCTCGAGGCCGACGAGCGTGATGTCCGTCCCGTGCAGTGTGGTGATGATCCGCACCTTCTGATTGTCGACCATCTGCTTGGCGAGCCACGCCGCAATGGCATGCGGCAGCGCGTAATGCACGTGCATGATCTCAAGGTCGTGGTCGTCAATCACCTGCACCATCTTGCTCGCCAGGGCGAGCGAATACGGCGGATACTGAAATACGGGGTAGGTCGGCGTGGCGACTTCATGCACCGTGAGGTTCTGGCGAAACGCGTAGCTCGCCAGCCGGATGGGCTGCGCGTAGCTGATGAAATGAATCTGGTGGCCTCGCTCGGCGAGCATCAGCCCGAGCTCGGTGGCGACAATCCCCGACCCCCCTTGGCTTGGGTAGCACGTGATGCCAATGCGCATGATGCGTCGTCCCTGCTCCGTTTCCTTTTCCGCTGACTGTGCCCGCCGTTTGAGTGGGTGCACCACCGAGCATCTTACACTACCGCCTGCGCCATGTGGACGCGCGCAAAAACGCAAGCCACCGACGGCGTCGGTGGGACGCACCAAAAACAACCAACTGCGTCGGTAGTCCCCCGCACGCACTACGGGGGAGGCAACGCGTGGCATGCGCCTCGCGCGCTCCTCATGCGTAGCGTGGCCTCCCCGGTTGTCGAAGGAGTGCCCAGGGGCGCAATCTCTGGGCTTGGGGGCGTTGCCACGGCGTTCCCACACGCAGGACACTGCGCTACCATGCTGGCGCCTGATCCTTGCTTCGCTCGACCCCTCCCCTTGCCGCGAACGTCACATGGGCAGGTCCCGCTCGCGCTCCGAGGCGCAACCCACCGGCTACTTTCAGCGCACGCAGACCCTCTCGCTGTCGCTGATGTACGTGTTGCCGTGGCTGCTGATCTACGAGATCGGACTCGTCATTCTGCAGCCGCAGGCGCAGAACGCCGCCGGTGTGATTGTTTGGCTGCTGTTTAGCTTGTTGGGACCTGCACACATTGTGTTCAACCTCGTGGTGATGCTCGTCATCCTCGTCGCCGCGCTGCGCATCCGTAAGCAGGGGGGGCTCTCGCCGCACTACGTTCCGCTTCTCGTCGTGGAAACGACCGTCTGGGCCGTATTGATGGGAGGCTTTGCCGTCGTCTTCACAACCGTTGCCCAGGAGAACTTGCCCACGCTTGGCCTGCTACTGCCGCTCGAGGCCGGAGTCGGCGACCTCTTCGGCGCTCCGCCGGAGGGGTGGAACCCGGGGACGTTTGCCATTGTTTCCTCGGTGGTGCACTCGGCCGGTGCGGGTTTCTACGAAGAGCTGGTCTTTCGGCTGATTTTGCTGACGGTGCTGATCTGGTTTTTCCGCAAACTGCTCTCGAGCAAAGAGGATCCTCGCCGCAACCAATTTGCGGCCATTTTCCTTGCCGTGCTGATTTCGTCGGTGCTTTTCGCGCTGGCCCACCACCTGGATCCCGCCAACCCGCCGACTCTCGCTCCCATGATCTTTCGCACCGTCTGCGGAGCCTTCCTCGCCGTGATCTTCATCCTGCGCGGCTTTGCCGCCGCGGTCTACACACACACCATCTACGACATTTTCGTCTTTCTCGTTCAATCCCACCAAGCCGGCTACTTCGAAAGTAGCGAGTGACGCCAACTGACGAGCACGAGGGTTACGCGTGTACTCCACGCGGCGTTAAAGTCCACGTGCTTCGCCCGAACGCTGTAACGTGTTGACGAAACCAGGCGCGCGCAACGCGCACGCCTGGCGAGGCACTGCGTGGTTCCGTGCTTCGCCTCGCACAGCTGGCACCTGGCGCTCGCCTCTGACCCGAAGACTTACGGCATTTCGGCGAAGCCGTGGGCTTGGCCATTCGCATTGCCTTGGCCCGGTCCGCGGGCGTCGGACGAGAGAACCCGTTTCGTTGACCCGGTTTGGCTTGTCGCATACACTAGAACGCGTTCGCCAAGCGCTTGCAGAACGCCACGTTGGCCGGACATTCGAGCCGGTTTGTGTACGGTTGGTTCCCGTCCGAGGTGCCCGGCGGAGAGCTCTCATCCCTCGCTTGTGTTTCCCCACGAGGCGCGGGGATGGCGCATGGAGCCTTCTACGTCGGGACTCATCTCGGTTCGTCTCGCCGTTGCGGCCAAAAATGGAGAGGATGTCAGGGGAATGCCAACACCGGACGACGCCCGGGTGGGCCAGTTGGCCCTGGCCCACCAAATGATCTCCGAGGCCGAGCTTGAGCACTGCCGCTTTATGCAGCAGGCGGGGGATACGCGTGCGTTGCTTGTGTTGATGCTGGAGACGGGCGTATTGTCGGCGGAGGAGGCCGAGGAGTTGCGCACGCTCGCACTCGCGGATCCGGAGGATGCTCCCCTGCCCGCGCCGCGGCATGTGCCCATTTCGGTGCGCCCCATCTCCTCGGACGTCCACGAGTTGCCGCTGGCGCCACCGGAGGTAGTACCGGAGGAGGAGAGCGCCACGGACGACGACGACTCGTTTTTTCTGCTTTCCGACTCGCGTCCCTTGGCGGTCACGCCGTTGGGCGAGGAAACCGCGCACGAGGGGGCGACTGCGTCGGAAGAGGCGGCTGCGTCTGAGGCTCCCGTGGCGAGTGAGCCGCTGCTCCCGCTCGACTTGAAACTCGCCCC
>SKZP01000359.1 GCA_007127275.1 Planctomycetota bacterium | reverse complement strand
TCGAGCGTGAGCGATCTCATTCCCGAGCTTCAAGGCCGTTTTCCCATCCGTGTGGAGCTGGAGTCATTGGGCGCCGCGGATTTTCATCGCATCCTGCGCGAGCCTAAGAACAGCCTCGTCAAGCAGTACAAGAAGTACTTCGAACTGGAAGAGTTGGAGCTCGAGTTCGAGGAGGATGCGTTGCGGGCGGTGGCCAAG
This sequence comes from Planctomycetota bacterium, assembly GCA_007127275.1. Classification (GTDB taxonomy): domain Bacteria; phylum Planctomycetota; class UBA8742; order SKZP01; family SKZP01; genus SKZP01. Next base: position 7,303 of record SKZP01000359.1, on the reverse strand, counting down.
AAGGCGCTCGAACGCAAGACCGGCGCACGCGGCCTGCGCTCCATCATGGAGTCGTTCATGACCGACGCGCTCTACGACCTACCGAGTGTGGCGCCGAAAAAGGAAGACAACAAGGTGCTGATCAGTCGAGACGTCGTCGAGCGCAACGCCAAGCTCTTCCCGGAAGCGGCCGACGCGCTGCTGCAGCCGGAACAGGTCGAGGTAAGCACGCCGGCCGCGCAAGAGCAGAAGGCCGACGACGCCGCGTAAGCAAGTCGCTGCCACCACGTTCCGCCTGCAGGTCCCCGGGGAGGCTTCGGTCTCGGTGGGTGTGCCCCCCTACGGGTGAGGGCGCACCAAACACCGGGCGAACTCGTTGTTTCCGAGGAGAAAAGCCCACGGGCCGTGGCCCGGGGGTCGAATCCGTCAACGCGTGGGACCGACCGGCCGCGGTCCGTGGGCTTGAAGTTTCGGATCTCAATGCGCGGGCGGGTAACGGCATTCGGGCTTGCGCCCCGCGCGGTTGTCGCAGCGAAGTCGCGTAGCGGTTACTCGTGCTCGCGTTGGTACGCGTGGCGTTCTATGAATTGCCGCACGTTGTTGGTGAGCTGCGGGGCGCTCCAGACGTCGTTGTGGCCGTATCCGTCCACGGACACGAACTCACTGCGCGGCGTGTTCGCTTCGTGGAGCGCTTTGCCGTGACGGTACGGAATGACGTCGTCGTCGGTACCGTGGACAATCATCACCGGGGACTCGGTCGCCGGGAGGTGTTTCATGTTGTCATACTTGTCCGGCACCGTGTGGCCGAGTGGCCAAAAGAAGTGGTCATTGCCTACCGCCGGAATGGAGCGAAACGGCGAGACCAGCACGAGTGCGCCGGCGGGCTCCCCCTCGGCGGCGAGGCCCTTGGCGACTTGGGTGGCAACGCCGCTGCCAAGGGACTGGCCGACAATGACGAGGCGCTTCGGCTCGACGCTTTGGCGGTGCATCAAGGTACGCGCCAGGGCGAGGCCGTCGGCGACGAGGCGGCGCTCGGTCGGCGAGCCGGGGGTGCCGTCGTAGCCGCGGTAGGCCCACACGGCCGCGCCCCACGGACGGTCTCCCAACAAGGAGTCGAGCAGCGCCCGTGAGTTCGCGAGACTCTGGGCGTTGCCGCCGAAGTAGAGGACCCACGGCGCATTCGGCGCACCGTAGCGAATCAGGCCGACGGCGGAGCGCTCCTGGGGTTTGTCCCCTGCATTCTCCGCAACGGTGAAGCTCGTCACGTCGACACTCCAGCGCGGATTCGCCGCGACCATCTCCATCAACTCCTCTTCGGTAAGCGAGGTGGGATGATAGAGGAAAAGGTGGCGACTGAAGAGGGCGCCGAAGGTCCAGACGACCGCGATGAGCAACACCACAAGCAACGGCCATTGCCACATGTTTTTGCGCCTGTTTCGTATTCGTTCGCCCCGGCGTTGCGACAAGTCCTCGCCGGTCGTTCCTTCCGGCGTCGCCTCGGAGGGGCTTTGCGTGTCGTGCGTTTCCTTCGGCGCCTCGTCGGGGGTGCCGGCTGGCGGTGCCGGGAACGCCTCGCCGTCGTTGCCGTTCATGCTCGCTCGTCCTCCTCGGGCGCCCCGGGTTTGCGGGGCTTGTTGCGTTTGGGCATGCGCAACGGGCCTCGCGGGGCGAGGCTGTGGTGCTTGTTGCGCGTCTCGACTTGGATGATCTGGTCGAACAACATGGTCGCCACGGCCCAGGTGACCAACCCGATAGTCATCACCACGCCGACGACAAACGCCGCGTGCAGCCCACCGAACAAGACAATCAGCGTGATGCAGCAGGCGACGAGGCCGCCGACAACGTACCACAACGCGTGCAACCCCTTGCCGTATCCCGAGTCAATGCGGAGTTCGCGTCGGTACAGGCGCCCCTTTTTCGTGCCGGGCGTGCTCCCCGACTCGCGTTTCAGCGCGTCTGGCTCGAGCGTCTCGAGGGTCCGGCACATGAGGTAGCGGCGCAGTCGCTTGCCAACAATGCCGTCCTCGCTCATTGCCTGCAACACAGCGCGGCGCGACGGCAGCGAGGCCTGCTGTGCTTGCCGCTCGCGCACCTCGTCGACGAGTCGTTCGACGTAGCGCTCCGGCCCGTGCGCCGAGCCGATGGTACGCGCCCACGCGGCATATTCGCGATGCTTACGCCGGAACCGGATGAAGCTGTCAATACAAAGTCCGACACCGGCAAGGGCAAACAAGGCGAGGGCCATCAGAGTCAAGCCGTAGGGGCTTCGTTGCAAGGTCGGCTCTTGCACGTCCATCCAAGCGACAAAGGTGTAGATTCCGAAGGCGAACGACGCGAGGACGACGACCACACCGAAGACCAGCACCATTCGCGCCTGCGTCGCATGGGGGGCCTCCGGCGCGGATACCGTCTGGGTGGGTGATTCGCCGTGCATCTCACAACAACGGGGGACGAAAGCAACGCGCGGGACAATATTTTCTCACATCAAGCGTTCGCAAGCCAAGCGTTGTCCGCGCTCGCCGCCAAGCACAGGGGGCAAGCCCTTCGAGGTGAGTCTGCGTGGTTCGGGGGTAGCACCCCGGCCGCAAAGACAGCTTTCCGGGTCCAGAGGGGGTGGACGAACCGGAAAGCAAAGCGGCCAACATTTTAGGGGCGCGCGTGGGGCTTGCGCGGGGCCGTTCGACCGTCTCCCCACCCGTTTGCGCGCCACGCGTCACGCAAACGGCAGAGAGTGTCCTTGCATTCGACTCACTACCCTGGGCTACGCTCGGCCGCCGCCCCCTGGGGGGCGCACTTGCAAATTCGCGCCCGGGGGGTGAACGTGGTAGTCAACGCGGTACGACGTCAGCGACGCGAAACCGGCTAGATGATTTGCGGCGGGCAACAACGTGAGCGAGGAGCGCGCAAACAATTCGGCAAAGGATCACGGCGTGCGAGCCACTTCCTCGGCGCCGAAGTTTCAGCATCACGACTTGCACGACACCGTCGTTGCCGAGCGCTTCGAAGTCACGGGGTTGATTGGCCTCGGCGGCATGGGGGCGGTGTGGCAAGCGTTCGACCGCAAGCTCGAGCGTACCGTGGCCATCAAAGTGCTGCCGCGCACGCTGACGCGGCATCCGCAGTACCGCGAGCGCTTTCTGCGCGAGGCGCAAGCCGCGGCAAAGTTGCGCGAGCATCCGCACATTGTGCCCGTCTACCACTGCGGCATTGACCGCGAACGCGAGTCGCTCTACCTCGCCATGCGACTCGTGCGCGGCACTTCGCTGCGCGAGCGGGTGAAGCAACACGGGCCGTTTGCCGAGCCGCAGGCGCTTGTGTTGATGCGCGAGGTACTCTCCGCGCTCGGCTTTGCCCACGAGCACGGCATTGTTCACCGCGACGTCAAGCCGGACAACATCTTGATTGACGAGTCCACCGGCGTAAGCCGGCTTACCGACTTCGGTCTCGTGCGTTTCGAGGACGCCGGCTCGCGTCTCACGGCCGTGGGCCAGGTGATGGGTACGCCGCAGTGGATGAGTCCCGAGCAGTGCGAGGCAAAGGCAGTCGACGGTCGCAGCGACCTCTACTCGGCAGGGCTTTGCTTCTACTACATGCTTGCCGGCGAGAATCCGTTCAACGCTCCCTCGATGGCGCAAGTGTTCGTGAACCAGTTGCAACGAGCGGCGCCGAGCCTTCGTGAGCAGGTACCGGCCCTTTCCGAGCCGCTGGAGCGCTTCGTGCTGATCCTGCTCGCCAAGCCGCCGGGGCGGCGTTTTCCGGATGCGCAGGCCGCACTTGCCGCGTTGTCGCAGGTCGAGCGCGGGGAGAACCCGGTGCGACCCTCGGCCTCGCAGCGCACGGAGCCGGTTGCCGAGGACCTTGAGCAAGCCGCCGAACAAGCGGTACGCGAGCACGTACCCCGGCGGAATATGGAGCCGAATCCGCGACGCAACGCCGCACATGCACATGAAGCGTCGTCCGCTGCGTCGCAGAATGCTGCGTCGCAGGGCGCCGTCGGCGGAAAGAAGCCCCGCAAACGTGCCGCGTCCCGTCTCAAGGAGCCGTCCGCGGCACCCACGCGCTCTCCCCGGCGCCTCGCTCCGCCAAGCGGCGTCGCAACGGGAGCGCACCGCCACAGGAGCCGAACCCGCTCCGCCTCGTCTCACTCGCGCGACAACGCAACCAAAGGCACCCGCGCCCAACGGGCACACCCGCGTCAACAACGTTCTCGCCGCCCGCACCCCACTGCCGCGAGCCGTCACCACGACAGCAATGCCGCGAGTCCTTCGGCGCTCCTTGCTGGGATGGGTCTCGCCGCTGGCGCCGTGCTTCTCGTGCTGCTGCTGTTGCTTCTTTCCTGCTAAACCGCTCGCGGGCGGAGATCCGCCACTCAACGCCCACGAGGGCTTCGCCCATGTGTGATTCGCGAACGTGCGCCTTCAGAGGCGCGGCCCGCGGACGTGGGGTTCGCCACGTTGAGCAACGGAGTCGACGCCAACGACGCACAGTCGAGTGCAGTAGCTCAACCCGAAGATTTGGACATGATACTGCACTAGTCTCGGTCGTCCCTGCGGGTCAACGGAAAACAAATTCGTCCACGTCCTCCTGAACAGTGAACGTGCCCGCCGATCCGAGTGCGTGCTGTTGCTTCCCTCGTGTGCGACATGCGGCGTCAGTTCCGCTCAATCTCGGCGACGAGCGCGTTGGCGGACGACTCGTTGATGCTTAGCCCTTTCTCGACCAGGGACCTGCGTGGCTTGAACGGGCTGTATTCGCTGGCGGAGTAAGCGAGGAGAACGGCCTCGGCTCTCGGGGCGGTATTGCCCTCGCTTTCGCAGTCAGCGAAGCGGACGTCGGCCCCCCCAATCCAGGCGGCACCGCCGGCGCCGTCGGCGCGGTTGTTCGCGAAGCGCACTCCTTCGAAGCCGGCGCTTCCGACGTCGAGCAAACGGAGGGCGCCCCCCAAACCGTCGCTGCGTCCCCCCGTGGCGTGGTTGCCTGTAAACTCGCCGCCACCGACACGAAGGCGCGTGGCGGCGCCGGACGCGGCTAGCGCGCCGCCTTGCGGGGCGACATTGTCGGCGAAGGTGCAGTTGAGGAAGTCGTTATAACCGCTGGCCACTGCGACGCCGCCGCCGTAGGTCGACTCCGCGCGGTTGTCGCGAAACCGGGCGTTGCGCACCAGCACCGTGACCTCCTCACGCGCAAGCAGCCCGCCGGCGAACTCGTCGGCAACGTTGCCGGCAACCACGGCGTCGCGCAGATGAAGGTTGCCGTACACGTAAATCCCGCCGCCCATGTGGGCGCGGTTCTGGGAGACCGTCAGGCCGTCAATGTCGGTCGGCGAATTGATGGCGACGGCGCCGCCGAGCCCGGGCGACTCAAACTGTTCGACGCGGCACCGTTCAATGCGGCAGTGCCGCAGGACGTGCACGCGGTCGGTGCGCCCCGCCACCAGTAGGCCGCCGCCGAGTCGTTGAAAGCCATTCTCGTCGCCACCTTCCGCGGCAATCTGGGCGCGGACGCCTCCGCCGTTGCGCACGTGCAAGTGCCACGCCTGAAGGTGCGCGCGTGTGCCGTTGACCGCAAGGTTGCCCCACGGCCTCTCTTCGTCTTGCGCGTCGAAGACCACCGGCTCATTCTCGCGCCCGAGAACGACGAGTTCTCCTTCGACCACCGCACCCGTATCCGCGGTGAACTCGAGCCGCGTACCTGCTTCAAGCACTAGCCGAGCAGAGCGGGTGACTCGCATGTCTCGGTTGATCCGGTAGGTGCCACGTCGCAAGAGCACCGGTCGGTCGACAACCCCGCCGTCGAAGTCCTCCCATTCGCGTTGGGTCTCGCTCTCTTGCGCCTCCGCAAACGTGGGGAGGGACTCGCGCACGTAGCGGAAGCGCGTGCGAAATTTGTGGCGCAACCGCGGGTGATGGATGTGCACGAGATGCTCGCCGCGCGGCAACAACGCAAGCCCCTCGTGCTCGCCATTGGCCGGGATCTGGCGCCGCTTGACGAGGGCGAGGCGTTCGGCGCGGTAGTCCTCGGTGTCACGGTTGAAGACGGAAAGGAACATTGGTTCGCGCGCGGCCAACGTGTCGCCGCTCGTCGCGGCGCTGTAGCGTACCCAGCAATCCTCCGAGATGTAGATGCGGTACCAGGCGCCGCCGGTCGTTTCGAGCAGCTCCGGCTGCTCCTCCGGCGCGAGGCGCACCGCCGAGAGGTCGAGTTGGTGCGCGTGCTCGACGGAACGGCTGACGGCACGGAACGCGAGCAGGGCCGAGCCGGCGTAGGAAACGCGGATGTAGTGGCGTCCCGCGGGAACCGCCTTGGCGAGCCGCCCCTCGACGGTTCCGTTCTTCTCGTCGCGTTCGAAACTTGCCGTCGCCGGGTGGCTGCGCTGCTCGGCGTCGTTTAACGACCAATTCATCCGTGTTGTTGCGAGGTCGCGCCGCTCCGTAACCGCCACATCCAGCCGTGCCGGCTGCTCGAGCTCGACGGCAAACCAAAGCTCCCCGGCGCCGCGCACCCGAAACGGCCCCACAGTGGTGCCCGTCGTCACGGGTGCCGCCCCGGCAAGCGGCCCGGCGAACTCCGTCTCCACCGCGGGAAGGGGGGCAGCGGTTGCCTGTTCGAGCATCTCCACGTCCGGGCCGACGTCGTCCATGCGCCGGCCGACGACGTCGAGTGCCGCCTGAATCCTGCTAAGAAAAACCTGGTTCTCCGCGTAGATCTCGGCGAACTCGTTGAGTTCCTCCTCCATCTCTTCGAGCTTGTTCAACGAACGCTCGCGGCCAGCGTTCATGGTCAACTCGTAAATCCGTTCCTCGTCGGAAATCATCGCCTCGAGTCGGTCCCGCTCACCTTCGAGACGGCTCAGCAGCCACTCGTCCTCGGCAGTGTCGAGGTCGTCTTCGAGGTCGTCGAGGATGCGCAGGCTATCTTCTGCTTCGAGGTGGTCCTCCGTCGCGCGGGCAGCGGCGAAACGCGAATCCTGCAACAGTTGCAGGCGCCGCTCGACGGTGTCCCACAGCCCCTGCAGCTTGTCGAGGTCGCCGGGATATTCCTCGACGTGGGCACGCAGCGTTCGCTGCGCCTCGGCAAGTCCCTCCGCCGTCTCCGGCATTCCCAGCGTCTCGCGCAATTCGGCAACGCGGCCCCGTGCCGCTTCGGCCTCCTCTGCGTCGACGGTGTCGCCGCCGTTCGCGGTCTGCTCCTCTCCGGTATCTCCGTTGTCGTCGGAGCCGGTCAGCAACAGTGCGAGGAGAATCACCAGCAAGAGCACGCCTCCGCTTGCGTAGAGGATGATCTGTTGCTGGCGGCCGAGCTTGACGCCGGAGGGCCGGCGTGC
>SKZP01000184.1 GCA_007127275.1 Planctomycetota bacterium | reverse complement strand
GTGGTGCTGTTGCCGGTAAGCTTGCGAAACGTGCTCTGCATTGTCCCCGGTCCACCGGGCTTCGACGATCCATACTTCTAGTCTCCGTTTCCTTGCGAGTCGGCTCTGCTGGAAAAGGCATCTTCGCGCCGTTCACGGATGCGGAGCTCGGCTCGACACTCGGTGCACGGTAGCTCCGGTCGTTCGCAAGCCCGTGGGGCGCATCATTGACGGTGACGTCGCGCGTAGCCGCGTTCGAGGCGCGCGGCGACGTCGTCCAGCGTGCTCATCTGCTTGGCGAAGGCGAAGCGCAAGAGAGTGCGGCCGATCTCGGGGTGGCCGTAGTAAAACGCGGGGCCGGGAACGGTGGCGACACCGACGTGCTGGATGAAGTAGCGGCAGGTTTCCGTCGCCTCCTCCCCGAGCTTCCAGGCGCTGACGTCGCCGAGCACGTAGTAGGCCCCCTGCGGCGGCTCCGCGGCGATGCCGGCGGCTTGGAAGGCCTCCATCAAGCGGTCCCGGCGCTCGGCAAACTCCCGGCGTATCCGGTCGTAGTAGCTCTCCGGCATGGCGAGCGCGGTCAACGCGGCATGCTGAAACGGCGTCGGCGCGCAAATGGTCAGGTAGTCGTGGACCTTGCGGATGCCGGCGGAAAGGGCCTCCGGCGCAATCACGTACGCGAGCCGCCAGCCGGTGACGGCGTGAATCTTCGAGATGCCGCCACAGGTAACGGTGCGCTCGGCCATGCCGGGTAGCGTGGCAAAGGCAATGTGCTCGTGGCCGTGGTAGGTGAGGCGGTCGTAGATCTCGTCGGTAATCACGACGAGGTCGTGCTTCGCGGCAAGCTCGGCGACGCTGGCAAGTTCCTCGCGAGTGAAGACGCGGCCAGTTGGGTTGTGCGGCGTATTGAGGATGAGAAAGCGCGTGCGCGGCGTGACCGCCGCGGCGAGCGCATCCGGCTCCAGCGCAAACTGCGGCGGCAAAAGCGGCACGTAGCGCGGCACGCCACCGGCAAAGGCGACCGCCGGCACGTAGTTCTCGTGCGCCGGCTCCACAATGATCACCTCGTCGCCCGGCTCGAGCAGCGCAAGCAACACGGCAACCATTCCCTCGGTGACGCCGCAGGTAATGGTGACCTCGCTCGCCGGATCCGCCCGCAGCCCGTAACGCTTCCCAAGCATCTCCGCCACGGCGACGCGCAGCGCCTCGAGCCCCCACGGCACGGTGTACTGGTTGTGATCCGCGTGGATGGCCTCGACGGCCGCCTGCTTGACTTCCGCAGCCGCTGGAAAGTCCGGCGCCCCCTGCGCCATGTTGATGGCGCCGACTTGTTGGGCAAGCCGCATCATCTCGCGGATTTGCGAGGCATGCAGCGAAGCGAGTCGCGAGGAAAGTCGTGTCATGGCGCAACGAGGGAAAGCAAACGTGTTTCGGGACACCCCCAAGCCCACCGACTGCGTCGAGGGGTTCCCGTCCGTACGGTTTGGAGGCAGCGACACAACTGGAACGGTTTGCGGGCAGGGTTGTCGACCCTGTGCGCGCAGTAGTAGAGCGCGACCGCCCCGGATTGTCGAGCGAGTGCCCACCGGCGCATTCGGTGGGCTTGGGGGTACCGCCATACCAAAAACGCGCACGGGGTGGACCCGTGGGCCCACCCCGGTGCGTGGCACGTGTTGTGGTACCGAGGATTACTCCTCCTCCTCCTCCTCCTTCTGGCGCGTGGCGCCGCGGTCTCCCTCGGCGTTGCCGTCACCCTCTTCGTCGGCTTCTTCGTCCTCCTCCTCGCCGGGTTGGATCACGTAGGCGACGTTGTTGTGGACGACGACGACGTAGTGGCCGAGAGCGGCGTAGCGGGCGAGTTCTTCGCGTTCCGCCAGCAACTCGAAGTATTCGTCGCTGAAGAGTTCCAACTCGACGCGGCGCTCGCCGGTGTACTCCTCTTCGTCGAAGGCGGTGTCGACCCACCAGCCACGTAGGTAGAGGAAGGTCTTCGAGCCGACAATGCGGCTTGCGGCGCTGTTTGGGTTCGCCTCGCCGGCGTCGAAGTCGCGCATGGCGCGGCGCAAACGGTCCACGGCGCGGGCGCGGTCGACGGCGGCGTCGCCGGTTTGCGCGTCACGGTTTTGCGCTTCGCGTTCGTAGGCCTCGGCGTCGGCCGCCGGGGCAAGCATTTCGGGGTCGCCGGCGCGACCGCCCATGCGGTCTTCACTGGCCGGGCCCATGGGGGCACGTTGCGGGCGCTGGCGGCGAGCATCTTCGGGCCACGGCCGCGGGCCGCGCGTCGGCGGGCGCCAGCCCTCGAGCTCCGACTCGTCGACGGCAAGGTAGCTCGTATACGGCGTAACAATGCCGTAACGCACGCCGAGGCGGACAATCTCGTTGCGCAACTCCTCGTCGGCGCCGTGCATACGGATCTCGTTGAGCAAAAAGCCGACCTTGCGGATGGCCCAGAGTCGCGGCACGAAGTCGTCGCGCCGGCTCTGCTCGGCAAAGCTCGCCTCGAACTCGAACGTGCGCACCTCACCGTTGACGTGGCCAGTGAGGGTGATGGTGCGCGAGCCCGAGCCGCGGTAGCGACCGAAGACGATCAACTGCTCCCCTTTGAACAAGTCCGGCAACGCCTCGGGGAACATGTCGTAGGTATCAATCCCCTCGCCGAACTCGAGTTGCAGGTTGGCGAGCACCGGATTGGAGACCTTGCGGTAGAACGAGGCGACGGCCTGCTCGAAGTCCTCCTCGAAGGCGACGTAGGTGCTCGTGCCGCGGCCCCAGTCGGCGAGGCGGTCGAGCAACCGCGTGTTGAGGTCCATGCCGTCGCGTAGGCCCACGCCAAAGGTGAAAACGCGCGTCCCCTCGGGGGCGTTCGCTTCGGCGTTGGCCAAAATTTCGTCCGGGTCGCGCGGGCCAATGGTCGGCAGGCCGTCGGTCATGAAGACGACCATGTTGAGCCGCTCATACGGATCCTCGCGGGTCTCCAGCATGTCGAACGACTGCGTCAGCGCGTCATCAATGGCCGTGCCGCCGCGCGCCTGCAGTGAGTCGACGAACTCCAGCGCCCGGGCAATGTTCGCGTCATTCGCCTCGATAAGGCCCGAGCTGTCGAACGTGCGGGCGCGCGTCGAGAACGGCACAATATTGAAGCGGTCCTGCGGGTTCAAGTTCTCCAGGCAATACCGCAATGCGTCGCGGCACTGCTGCATCTTCTCCCCCGCCATGGAGCCCGAGGTGTCGAAGACGAAAACAATGTCCTTGGGCAGAATCTCTTCCGGCGCGTAATCCTGCTTGGGGCTGATCATGGCCATGAAGGTGCCGTCTTCCCCGTCGTCGGCGTTGTAGGTGACGAGGTTGAGGCTGACGTCGCGGTTGTCGACGGTGTAGTAGAGCAGGAAGTTGCGGTCGGGATGCGTGTTCGTCGCCTCGTAGCCGACGAGCGCCTCGGTTTCGGAGTCGCGGAAGACCTCGACGTTGTGCGTCGGGCTATACACCGAGCGCAGCGGCTGCGGGCTGTCAATGTGCGCGGTCAGCACGACGTTCTCGGTCTTCAAGTCCGTGTAGTTCGTCGTGTCGAGCGGATATTGGTAGCGCACCACGCCGTCATCCGCCTCGAGCAATTGCGTGTAGGTAAAAACCACCGTCGTCTCGCCCTCAGGCTCCACCGGGAAGATGCGCGCCCGAAACAGGCTGTTGCCCATGTACTCCAACAGGCCCGGGTCAATCTGGCGCCGCACAATGGCGAGGTAAATCTGGCGCGCCTCGTTTGCCTTGAGCACTTCCCCCTCGACCATCTCGCCGTTCATGGTCATGCTGAACTGCTCAATGCTGACCTCGCCCGGCAACGGGAAGATGTAGGTCGCTTCCAGCATCCGGCGGTGCGGATTGTGAAATACCTGCGTAACCCTCGTCGTCGCAACCTGGTCGCGCACGGCCACTTCGACCTCGTGAGACTGCAGCGAGATCCCGAAGTTGCGTGCCTGCGGAATGGGCTCCTCTCCCCAGTGCGGCTGCTCGCGGTCAATAATCAGGCCCTGCCCAAAGGCGGGTGTCAACAAAAGCAGCACCAGTGCTGCGGTGAGCACGCCAGCAAAGCCGTGACGCGACGACGGCAGAGCGGGACGGGAGCGAACGGAATGCGGGATCATACGAGCTCTCCTAGCTAGCGATTCTGGTGAACCGAAACGAGAATCCAACCGTGCGACGCACGAGAGGCGTGTCCGGTTTCGAAAAAAGGGCCACGCGCGACTGTGCGCCGCCTCGCGAAGGTCCCCGGCAGACACACACGCTTAGGAGCTGACAGGAAACACCTTCCAGCCGGAGGAAGGTGAGCCGCAAAGGCGTGACGAGTCACGTCGTGTAGCGCATCCGACGACAACGAAGCAGAGCTGGGCGCAGGCGCTCAACGTCGGAAGGTATTTTCTGACAGCTCCTTAGCATACACGGCGTGCCGGTGCTTTGGCGCGGCATGCCAGGTGTCGACACGCTTTGAGATGTACAGGATTCCGGGCCCGCAGCCCGGCGCCCCCTTGCGCCGTCGCAATACGCTACCCTAGAATTGTCATGGCTTGTCCCTACTGCTCGCCCGGCGCTTCCTGCCGTGTCGTGTCGAGCCGTGCCGGTGCACCTAAGGAGCTGGCAGGAGATACCTTCCGAACGTTGAGCGTCACGAGCGAAGGCTGTGCGAGACGGAGGATGTTGAGCAGCGAAGGCGTGGCCGTTGCCGTAGCCACGTTGAGCCGCGAAAACGACGACAACGAAGCACAGTCAAGCGCAGTAGCTCAACGTTCGGAAGGTATCTCCTCACAGCTCCTTTGCCTCCCGTTGCGGGTCCAGCGAATCCTTGCCGCATGAAAGCCGAAATTGCCGTACTCCAGGGAGACCGCAAAGGAGACGTCTTCACCATTCGTCTCGGCCAGACACTGCTTTTTGGGCGCGAGGCGCAATGCGACGTGCAGGTCTTCGACGAAGGGGTTTCCCGACGACATTTCGTAATTGAGTCGCGCGCCGACCACTTTGTCGTGCTCGACATGGAGTCGGCCAACGGCACCTACATCAACGGCGTACGTGTCCAGGAGCAGGAACTGCGCTCAGGCGATGTCATCCGCGCCGGTAACTGCTACTTCTCCTTTCACTACGTTGGCTCGAAGAACAGCCCCAACACCACCGCCGTCCAATTCTCGGAGAGCCAGTTCGAGGGCCTCGTCCCCGCCGTCGCCAAGAAGTTCACCATTCGCCAACTCGGCACCGAGGTGGAAGAGGATACGCAGGCGGCGCGGCACCTCGAGAGCTTGAAGGCGCTCTACGAGATCGGCAACGTCATTCATGGCCAGCAGGACATCAACTCCGTCTTCGACGCGATTATGGACCAGGTGCTGCGCGTCGTCTCCGCCGACCGTGGCTACCTGATGATGTACCACCCGGAGGATGCCAGCTTCGAGCCCAAGGTCGTGCGCCGCACGGATACCGTGGCCGCGGAAAGTGGCCTCACCGTCTCGCGCACGGTAATGATGGAGTGCGTCAATACGGGCAACTCGCTGCTCTCCAGCGACATCGCCGCCGACGACCGCTTCAAGGACGGACAGTCGATCATTGCCAACAACATCCGCTCCGTAATCTGCGTGCCATTGCAAACGCCGGATCAGACGCTCGGGGTGCTCTACCTCGACAACCTCGGCGAGGGCAGCGAAGGCCGCTTGTTTACGGAGTACGACCTGATGCTTGCCTCGGCGATCGGTCGCCAGGCGGGGCTTGCCATTCATCGCGCCAAACTCTTCGAAGAGCTCGACGCGATGTTTTTCGGCACCATCCGTGCCCTGGTCGCGACGATCGAGGCGAACGACGAATATACGCACGGCCACTCCGAACGCGTCACCGAGTTCTCCCTCGCCATCGCCCAGGCGATGGATTTCGACGCCGAGTCGCTCGATCATCTGCGTCGCTCGGCAATCCTGCACGACATTGGCAAGATTGCCATCTCCGAGAACGTGCTCAACAAGCCGGGTGCCTTGACCGAGGAGGAGTTTGCACAGATCAAGGCCCACCCTGTGCTCGGCGCAAAGATCCTGCGCCACATCAAAGGGGCCGACGCCATATTGCCGGGCGTGATGTGGCACCACGAGAAGTGGAACGGTCGCGGCTATCCGGACGGCTTGAAAGGCGAGGATATTCCGCTGCAGGCACGCATCATTGCCGTGGCCGACGCCTTCGACGCCATGACCTCGTCGCGCCCCTACCGCTCGAACATGGAACTCGAGGAGGTCATTGAGGAGTTCGAGCGTTGCAAGGACGACCATTTCGACGGCCGCATTGTCGACGTCTTCGTGCAACTGCTGCGAAGCGGCGTCATCAAGCCGCACAGCACCTCAATGGCCGACCGCGACCAAGACGGCGTCCAACGGCTCACTGTCTAGAGCGCCGGCCAGCACGTCAAACACTGGTGGTGCGTCAAGATTGACTCCGTAAGACCCACGGGCCGCAGCCCGTGGTTTTTTCGGATTTCAAACGGCTAACGGCTTTGCTTCAACGCGGGATTCCTACGTATTGCGCGTAGCGAGCGTGGTTCCGGCACCTATTGAAACGGCGCGTGGGGATTGCCGAGTAGATACAGCGAGACGCAGAAAAACAAAAAGCCGAGCGTTAGAACGAGAAAGAGCTTGCCGATCTCGGCCACAATGGCGCGCGGCCGGTCCTGCTTGAGTGCGCCGGCAACGACGGAAATCAGCAAAACGAGCAGCAAGAACGGACCAACCCAGTCCGTAAGCATCGGCTGCTGAAAGAAAGAGGCAAGCGGGATTGTCTGGGTTGCCGTCAGCGTTGTCATGCTCGTTGGCCCTTGTCACTACTGCTCGGCCGCTCGCCCGCGGGCCGCTCCGGCTCGCCGGTCGTTCCCTTTCGTTCCTTCGGCGGTGTGGGCTGCGACTCTGGCGGTCCGCGTTCGGTTTGCTTCTGCATGGCAAGGGCGGCTTGTCGCTTCTTCTTCATCACCGCGTCATGGCGCAACCGTTGCGGCAATCCAATCAGATCGAAGAGCACGAGCAGGTTCAGCAAGCCGGCCACGGCGGTAAACAGCACGGCAATCTCGAACTGTTTCGGGCGCTGAAAGGCAGGCGACTTCTCCGCAACCTCGGGCGTATTCCAGTACGCGACGAGCGCAGGACCGCCGGTGAAGTATTGGAGCACGTACATCACCGGGTGCCGCTCTTGCGCTTGTGTGGTGAAGTTCGCGTACTGGCCCTTGTAAAGTCCGAGCGCCATCGTGGCGAGCAACGCGGCAGCGAAGAGTACCGCCTTAAAGGTCTGGCCAAGAAAGAGATGGCCGCCACCGGGCACAATTGCTCCCATTACGAGAGCGGCGGCGGTCCGTGCCGTGTCCTGGGCCGGTTTCGCCTCGGCCCCGTCGAGGTTGATAGCTTTTGAATCACTCACGAGAATGCCGTCGTTCGTGCGCCCCAGACCCCTTGCTGGGCGCAATGTGGCCCCGCGGGGATTCGCCGTGATGCTAGCTTGCCTCCGAGCAAACAGCAAGCGCGCCAGGACC
>SKZP01000568.1 GCA_007127275.1 Planctomycetota bacterium | reverse complement strand
GGGAACCGATACGCTTCTCTTCGCCGGTGATGCAACGGGACTTGCCGGAGACCAGCTCGCTACGCCGTTTATCGCTGCGCAAACGGTGCCGGCCAGCGGCGAGCTTGAATTGATCGTTCGTGCCCGCTTTCGGGAAGAGGCGGCGACGAGCGTCGGTCAAACGTTTGCCGTATCGGTGGAGGAGCCGGGCGACGTTGACGTCGTCGCGCCTGCCGTGGCATCGCTTGGCACTCCGCAACCCGAAGGAGAGGTGCTCGAGTTGTACCGCTTCGAGGTGACGGACTTCTCCCCAGTGCTCTCCCCCGAGGCGGGCGGCGGCGAGATTGTGATTACGGGCAGCGGTTTCCGTGCTCCCGTCACGGTCCATATCGGGTCGCTTGAGGTCGAGGGCGTCGCGAGCATCAACGCCGAAGCGACCCGAATCGACGGCATACAAGTCCCGCCCGGTGAATTGGGCGAGTTCGAAATCACCTACGAGGACGCGCGCAAAGACCTCGTCACGCTGCCCATGACGTTCCGCTACGGCACAATCACAGCCGGAAGCCGAGGCTGCGCAGCGCGCGCCGCGACCCAAGCGGATGCGCACACCGCATGGCCAACGCTGCTTGCCCTGCTGGCGATCATGCTGATCCTCGGCCGAAGGCGGCAGCCCCGCGACACAGCCGGAGCCGCGTGAAACCGCGAATCAATCAGGGCAGGCACGGAGGCCTGCCCTTCGTACGTGGTTCCGTCAAAAAAATCACTTCTGCAACAAGTGCCGGCTGCGCCCGTGGCCGTCCAAAGACTCCTCGCGCGTCAGGGCGTCGCGGCGGATTGCTCGCCGAAACCAGGGTCGTCCGAAGTGCCGCGCATCAGTCCTGCGGCGTCGCACCCTTGCGGCTGATGAGCCACGTGAGGAGCGCGTTACGGTGCATCGGCTCGAACAGCGACGTCGGCGGACGCTCGCCGTAGACCTCATCCGAGATTTCGTTGAGCAGGTAACGGGCCATTTGGCCGACGGTGACGAGCGTTCGCCGAGCGGAGGGATTGGCGCTTGCCGCTTCGTGACCGCGCACCAAACGTTCGTGGTCGTCGAGTGCTTCGACCAGCGGCCAAATAGCCTCTTCGCGGAGTTGATACAGTGCGTCGCGCACGTCACACGGGATGGAACGCGGCGGCGCACGGTGCCACGTGGGGCGGTAGGTCGAATGCGGTAGCTGCGCTACCCAATACCGCGCTTGCGCTTGTGGCTCGCCTGCTGACGCTTCTTCCAACTCGGGAGACTCATCCACTCGTCGCAACTCCAAGTCATGCAGGATACGGCGGGCGTCCGCTTGCATCCATCCTGGAGTGGAGCCGTGTAGTGCAAGCAACTTCTCGGCGTGCCACGCCGCAAACACATCATGCGCGCAAAACCCCTCGGCATGCAGCCGCAGCATTTCCTCGTAGTGAGCCTGGCTGATGTGTTCGGCAACGGATTCGACAAGGCGCGCCTCACTTTGGAACCGCCGTACAAGCAGCGAGAAACGAGCGTCGATCGCGGGTAGCAGATCGCGGTCCCCGGCCGTGTAGCGTCGGCAAGCAAATGCCAATTCAAGCGCCAGGACGTTGAGTTCATACGTGGTAATTGGGTGGGGTATCTCGCGAAGCACCGGTCGCGGATGACTGGCCCCTGCATTGCGCCAGACACCGTCGTCGGTCCAGACACCGTCGTCGGTGAAAGAAGCAGACTCGCCCAGCGGATCCGTCGCGGGCCAGGCCTCGACCATTAACCCGCTTTCCATGCGCATAAAAAGCTTCACAACCGGCGTCGCCCGAACGAAGTCCGCGTTGTTGTATCTTGGAGGCACAAGGCCCCGCTCCTTATCAACGACGTCGACCCAGCCGTGCTCAATCAGGTTCGAAAGTGTCTGAATCACCCAATCCGGAACCGCACCGGCTGACGTTCCCTCGTCCGGCACCCTCGAGCCAGCAGCACACGCGACGAGCAAGGCTGTGGCCACACCGAACAGCGTAGCGGAGAGCGAGGCGCGCATTGTCGACCTCGGTTGCATAGCAGCAAGTCGAACCCGGGGGGCTATGGCTACCTTCACGTGTCGAAGGCTACCCGGTTGTCGTCGCCAACCGCAAGGACGAACGCCTGCAGGGAGGATCGGGATGCGGGAAATCCGCGCGTTCGGATCTGGGGGAGCTGGCGAGCAACCGCCTCGGCCACGCGGCGGTTGGGACCATCGCACTTCGGGCTTCGCCTCGTGGGTCGCACCGGTTGCGCCTAGGGCCCAGCCCTGCGAGGCAAGCACGGAAGCACGGAAGCACGCGGGTCGTCTCGCAGGGATTGCGCCCTGCGTTCGCCAATTTCGTAGACACCTACCGGCATTCGGGCGAAGCCCCTGGGCTTGGCAGCGACGGGCGCGCATCCGCATGCGTGCACGCGCGCGGTGGAGCCGTCGTTTCACTGCAGGCGGCGCACGCTTTTCACAGGGGAACTGATGATACGCGGCCGTGCAAAAACAAGGTTTGCGTGACCTCGTCGTGAACCTCGAAGAGAAACGGGCGGTTCAACGAGAAGCGCGCGGTGGCGGTCGCCGGCGCAGTCGCCGGCTGGCGGGTCGTGGCGTCGGCGTCGAGGTGTAGCGAAACGTAATGCGGCACACGGTGCAGGAAAAGGTCGGCGGTGCCCGAGATGCCGTAGAAGTTGGCGAGCTCCGAGTCGAAGGCGGCGGGCATGCCCAGCTCCGCAAGGTGCGCCTCCAGCATGTGGCGTTGCGCCAGGTGCAGCCGCGGCAGGTGCAACTCGACCGGCTCGAGCGGCGCCTCCTTCCACGGCGCCTCGCCCAACTCGCCCGCAAGCCAGGCCCGCTCGAGGTGCGCAAACGCCCCCGGCTCGGGGAGGATGAGACGCAGCCGCCATTCGCTCTCGTGCAACGGCACCTCCAGGCCTTGCCACTGATCCGCCTCGACGCGGCGCGCCTCGGGTTGCAGGCCTGCGAGGGCGGGCACGTTTTCTTGTAGCTCGTGCGCGACCGTGGTGAAGGAAAGGGGTGCCGCCGCCGTTAACGGCGCCGCGAGCTTGAGCGTCAGGTGGGCCGCGGAGGCGAGGAGGAGGCGCGCGTCGTGGCCGAGATCCTCCGCGGCAAGCAGGTGCGGCACCTTGCCCGCGGTCTGCTGGCGCACCCACGTATTGATCTCGTCGCAGGCCGGCTCCGGCGAGCGTCGAAAGTCCGCCTGACGCACGCTGGCCTGCAACAGGCTTGTAAGCTGGCCGGTGAACTCGGGCTGCACGGGGAATTGCTCGTCCACCCAGACGCCGGTACCAAGGCGCCACTCCGGCCCGCGCAGGCCGCGCTCTTCAATGGCGGCGCGCACCTTGCGCCTGAGCGTGGCGACGAGATACGGCACCATTTCGCTCAGCACGCTCATCCGCAACGTGCGGCCCATTTGGTCGCGCATCTCGCCGCGTGCGCCGAGGATGACTGCGGAGAGCGCCTGCACAAGGGCGAACGGCGCGAGGATCCGTGTGCCCGGGGCGTCGCGGTCCTCGCCGTCGCAGAGCCGGGCGTAGAGGTCGCGTGAGAAGCGTGTGAAGCCGAGCGGCGAGGTGGCGAGCGCCGAGGCGGTCAGCTCTTCCACCCACGGATTCGGCTCGACGGGCACGCCCGTGCCGGGGTCCACCGGGGTGAAGGAAAGCTCGCGCGTCGTTCGCTCCCACACCGTTTCCAGTGTGGTGAAGGTGGCCAGTTCAATCTCGTCGCGACGCCTCGGCGCCGCGGGCGGTTTCTGCGGCAGCCCGGTTACCGGGTCGAGCGGCGTCAACTCCACGGCGTCGCCGAGCACCTCCGGGCTCGAACGAATGAGGGAGGCATCCAGCGCGCGCAGATCCCCGTCGCGGGGCGACGGGCTCTCCTCGGCTGGCACGCCGGAGTTGACGTCGACCGGTTGATACACAAACTCCTCAAGCTCGGGCGCAACCTCGAGCGACGGAGCCTCGGGCGGGGAAACGCACTCGCCGGCGAGCAGTTCTTCGAGGCGGCGGGCGTACTCGTCGTGGGACAACGGGGCGTCGAACTCGGCGACCGTTTCACCGTCGCGCAGCAAGACGACGAGAAACGAGTGCGCGACGTATTCGGCGGCCCGCTCGGGGACCTCGTCGGGGTCGAGCCAGGCCATGCCGACGCGCTCGCCGTAGCTGAGTGCGAGTTGCCAGAGCATCGGCAGCGCCTCGGCGCCAGCGACGGAGTCGCGCGAGGCGAACGCAATCAAGGCGTGCCGGTGCTGCGCCCGAAAGGATTCGAAGGTTGCCGCGGTAAGCCGTTGCCACATGAGTCGGTGCCAACTGAAACGAACGAACGGACTCGCAAGGGGGGCCTGTCGCTGGCTCGCTACTCCGTTTCGGTGAGCGGGCCACGGTAGCGAAGGCGTGTCAGGTCGAGCTGGCCGCTGGCGACGAGGATCTGGAACTGCCCCTTCTCGACGGCGTCGTGCGTTGTGCGGACCGCCTCGCCGTTAAGCTCGACGCGAAAGCGACCGGCACTCGTGCGCATGATGCGAAGCGCCGCCTCGTCGTGGCCGGCCTCGGCGGCCGCTTCCACGGCGAGCGCCTGCGGCGGTGCGGCGCCAGTAAGGAAGTTGCGCCAGCTTCCGTAGTAGAGACCGACGTCCAGCGGGTCTCCCTGTTCATCCTCCACGCCCAGTGGCACGGTATAACAGTCGTTGAGCACGCCGGTGTAGTAGAGGTTCACAAGCAGCGCGGTCGACTCCGCAAGCCGCAGCGTCAACTCGACGTCGAACGTCTCCTCGAGCGGCAAGTTCCACGTCAGTGTCGCACCGGCACTCCCCGAGCGCGCCCCCTGGATGCGCACACCACCCGCCGGCAGCACCTCGACGCTGCTGCCGCCCGGAGTGCGCACGGCGAAGTCTTGCAGCGCCTCGGCGGTAGCGAAGGTGTACGTCAGCTCGACCGTCTCGTCGTCGATACGACGCGGCTGCTCGGCGTGGAAGCGCTCCGCAAGCTCTTCGTCGACGTCTTCCGGCACGTCGTCGTCGAGTTGTTCGAGCAGTTGCTCGACGTGCGTGAGCGCACCAGAACTCCAGCGGTCGACTTCGCCTTGGAGCTCGAGCATGCCGACTCGCTGCCAACGCTGGCGGAAGTCGCGCAACTCCGTCGCCACTTCCTCAAGCCGCGTACGTTCGGGAGCGTCGGTGCCAATGGCCGCCTGTACCGTGGGCATCATCGCCTCCCACTCCTCCTGCCGGCGCTGGCGAGCCATCTCCCGCAACCCCTCCGCCACCGGCGGCGACATGTTTTCAAGCGCGTCCTCACCGTGAAGGAACGCAAGCACGCGATGGATTCGTGCGGGCGCCTGCGGCGGCCGGTAAAACACGAGAAACGCCGCTTCCGCACGGTGGCGCTCGAGGCGCGACCCCTTCAAACGGTTGAGTCCCGCTTCCCCCAACGCATGCGCGTAAACCGCATCCAAGCGGCTGAAGGGGATGGTGCGCACACGGCCGGTCTCGGGGTGCACAATCTCGAGCGTCAGGTCGCTTCCGCCGAGCTGGCGCATGTCGCGCGCCTCGACGGTACGCACCTCTCTCACTTGGAAGTGGTCCTGCTCGGGCAGTGCATGCGTGCGCTGCTGCGCCGCGGCAATGCGAGCATGATCGAGCGCCGCGTGCCAGAAGCGCTGCAAATCCTCGAGGTACTCAATTTCCATTCTCAGGCGGGCGGCGACGGACTCGTCGGTGAGGATCCTTTCGTCGTCGAGCCCCTCCGCGAGGAGTTGCCGCGCCTCTTCGAGGCGGTTCTCCTCCAACGGAAGTTGCACCTCGGCGACGAGTTCCTCGAAGGTTTTCTTCGCCAGCTGCGCGGCGCGCCGCTCGTCCCGTTCACGCGCCGCTTGACGGGCCTCGGCAATCTCCTCCGGCCACGACGCTAGCTCGCCTTGCTGCGCCGGCAACACGACGTCTCGAATCTCGGCGAGCCGTTGCGCGGCACGCTCGAACTCTTCGTCGCCGAGCCATTCGAGGAACTGCTGCCGTTGCTCGGCAAGCCACTGCGCGGCAGCACGGCGAATCCGGTCGCGGCGAGACGCCACGCGCTCCTCGACCAGGAAGCGAAGGTGCGGCTCGACCGCGCCGTCAATCAGCCGCATGGCCGCGGCGAAATTCGGTTCCTCGCCGTGGAGCAACCCCTCCTCGGTTATACGGTCGCGTGCCGCCTCGAAGGCGCGTTCGGCTTCGCGGCGCGCCGGGTGATACACCTCGTGATACAGCTCGTGCACCTCGTCGAGCCGTGCCGGCGCGGCCTCGCTCAACTCCGCCTCGTTCATCAGGCTCTCGAGTTGCGCAAGGGCCGCTTCGATGCGGTTTGCGGCCACAAGCTCCCGCACCTCGGCTAGCGTTCGCCGCACGCGCTCCCGCACCGCGGCTCGCCGTTCTTCGAGGTCCTCGCCGTTCTCGCTTCGGTCGAGGCCGTTGCGCGGCGTGTCATTCGATTCAACGGGCGCCCGCTCCGTGTGCGGCCCGTCCACGGCCGGCGTCTCCTCGCGCTCGCCCTCCGCCCCGAGCGAGTTGAACAGAATGACAAGCCCCAGGGCAAGCGCACCGAGCAAGATCAGTGCGCCGATGTCCCGCATGGTCTTTCGTGGCGAGAGCTTGCCGCCGCGGCGTGTGTTCGTCGAGCGCATTCGCGAACTTGCCGAGCCGGTTCGCGTCGAAGTTTGCGCCGCATTGCTTGTCGCCCGTGCCTGTTGCCCACTCGGCCGGCCGGCGGCACGACGGCGCTTCGTCGCCGCGCCTCCTTCGGAGGGCCGCGGCGAGCGGGCGCCGGCCGTCTTGGTCGCGGCGCGCGGCTCGGTCCTCCCCGCCTTCGCGAGCTCCTCATCTTGCAGCGCGACCGGCGGGGCATGTTTCGGCTCGTCCCCGAAAAGGATTGCGTCAATGTCCTCAATCACCTGCTCGGGACTCTGGTAGCGCTCGCTGAGACTCTTGGCCATCATGTGATGGATCAGCGCGACCAGACCGGCGGAGAGGTGCGGTTTGGCGCGACGCGGATCCGGTATGGGATCGTTGATGTGCCGCGTCATAATCACCGCGGCGGTCGCCCCGACATACGGCGGGCCACCGGCGACCATGTGATAAAGCGTCGCCCCCAGTGAGTAGATGTCGGCCCGCGTATCAAGTTGCCGTTCGCCCCGCGCCTGCTCAGGGCTTATGTACCAGGGGGTGCCGACCGCGGCGCCGTGCATGGTCAGGTCCGGATCCGCCGAGACGTGCTTCGCAAGGCCCATGTCGCAGAGCTTGGCAATGCCGTCGGTGGCGACCATGATGTTGTCGGGCTTAATGTCGCGGTGCACCACCTCTTGCTCGCGGGCGTGGATCAGCGCGGTGGCGACCTGACGCACGATCATCAGCGCCTCCCCCTCGGGCATCGAGCGCTGTTCCTCCAGGCAGTCGCGCACGGTCTTGCCTTCGACGAATTCCATCGCGAAGTAGAACAATCCGTTCGACTCGCCGATGTCGTAGGCGCCAACAATGTTTTCATGATTCAACCGCT
>SKZP01000325.1 GCA_007127275.1 Planctomycetota bacterium | reverse complement strand
TTTGGGACGGGCGCTGGCTCGCGAGTTTGCCGCGAAGCAATGGAACGTCGCCGGCTGTGCGCGCAACACCGCGGCGCTCGACTCGTTGGCCGGCGAGCTGGGTGACCCTCACCGCTTCGCCACGCTCGACGTCGCCGACGCCGCCGCGGTCGCGACGTGGGCTCGCCAGCTCGCCGACGAAGGGGTGGTGCCGCAGTTGGTGGTCGCGAACGCGGCGGTGATCACCGAGGAGTTGCCGCTGTGGGAGGTGCCGGCGGAGGAGTTCGCCCAGCTGACTGCGATCAACATCAATGGCGTCGCCTACACGGCTCAAGCGTTCGTGCCCCTGCTGCTCGACGCCGGGCGCGGCACCTTCGTCGGCATGTCCTCGGGCTGGGGGCGCTCGACCTCGCCCGGCGTGGCCCCGTACTGTGCGAGCAAGTTCGCCGTCGAGGGGATGATGAAGGCGCTCGCGCAAGAGTTGCCCCGTGGCGTGGCCGCACTCGCGGTAAGTCCCGGCGTAATCGACACGGACATGCTGCGCAAGGTGTGGGGCGAATCGGCGGGAGGTTGCGAGTCCCCCGAAGCCTGGGCGCGGCGGGCCGTGCCATACCTCGCCAAGCTCGGGCCCCGCGACAGCGGCCGCTCCGGCACCGTAGTACCGTAACCTCGCCCCGAATGCCGTTAAGTGTTCTCTCCCGAAGGCGCGCGCCGGGCGCACGTTCTGCGAGGCAAACCCGCGTCGTTCAGCTTCGCCACGCAGGATGTGCGGCTTGCGCCCTCCGCTCGCCACCTTTCGTCAGACCCAACCGGCACTCGGGCGCCGGTTTTCGGGAGCGGGCACAAAGCGATGCAAAGGGGCTCGAGGCTTGCGCCGTGTCGCGCGAGAGGTCAGGATGCGCAGCAACGCGGGCGCACCACGGCGGCGCCGCCCACGGCTGGGCTTGAGACGAGCGAGAAAGACGCGGCCATGACAACCCACGACGGATTGGATGCTGCCACCCTCTTCGAGAGCGGCAAGGGATTGACCTATTCCGACTTCATCCTGCTGCCCGGCTACATTGACTTCGCCGTCGACGACGTCGAGCTTGAAACGAAGTTCAGCCGCGACATCACGTTGAAGGTGCCCTTTGTTTCCTCGCCGATGGATACGGTTACCGAGGCGAAGATGGCCATTCACCTCGCGCTGCTCGGCGGACTCGGCGTCATCCACTACAACAACGACGTCGTCGAGCAAGCGCGACAAGTGCGCATGGTCAAGCGCTTTCGCAATGGCTTCATCACCGACCCCATGGTGCTCGGCCCCGACGACCGAATTCGCGACGTCCTGACCATCAAGCAACAGCACGGCTTCACCGGTATCCCGATTACCGCCGACGGCACGTTGCGCACGCCGCTTGTGGGGATTGTCACCAACCGCGACATTGACTTCGTGCGCGACGTCGAGCTGCCGCTTTCCGAGGTGATGACGCCGCGAGAAGAGCTGATTACCGCCGAGGACGGCATCTCGCTGCAAGAGGCGAACGAGATCGTGCGCGTCAAGAAAATCGGCAAGCTACCGATCGTCGACGACCAGTTTCGCCTCGTCGCACTGGTGGCACGCAACGACCTGAAGAAGTCGCGCGACTTTCCGCACGCGACCAAGGACGCCGGCGACCGCCTGCTCTGCGGTGCGGCCATTGGTACCCATGATCGCGACCGCGATCGGGCCGAGGCGCTCGTCGAAGCGGGGGCCGACGCGCTGGTGATTGACTCGGCGCAGGGCTACTCCTCCTGGCAGATCGAGATGATCCGCTGGTTGAAGGAGCGCTTTCCGCACGTGCAGGTCGTCGGCGGCAACGTCGTGACGCGTCAGCAGACCGCCGCACTGATCGAGGCGGGGGCGGACGCCTTGCGCATCGGCATGGGCCCCGGCTCCATTTGCATTACCCAGGAGCAGATGGCCGTCGGCCGCGCCCAGGCCACGGCGGTCTACCAAACGAGCAAGCTCGCCCGAGAGCACGGCCTGCCGGTACTTGCCGACGGCGGCATCTCGACCATCGGCGCGTTGATGAAGGCGCTTTCCTGCGGCGCCAGCACCGGGATGATGGGCTACCTGCTGGCGGGCACCGCGGAGAGCCCCGGCGAATATTTCTACAAGGACGGCGTGCGGCTAAAGCGCTACCGCGGCATGGCGAGCCTCGAAGCCATGCAGGCCGGCGGCGACAAGCGCTACTTCTCCGAAGGGGACCGCGTCAAAGTCGCCCAAGGGGTCAGCGGCACCGTCGTCGACCGCGGCAGCCTGCTGACCTTCGTGCCGTATCTCACCCAAGGGCTGCGCCACGCCTTGCAGGACGTCGGTGCCGCGAGCCTTCATAAGCTCCACGAGATGCTCTTCGACGGCAGTCTACGCTTCGAGCACCGCAGTCCCAGCGCCCAAGTCGAAGGGGGGGTACACAACCTCCACAGCTACGTTGAGCCGAGCCCCTACGGGCAATCGAAGTAGCCGCACCGCAAACAGCAGCCTTTGCGCCCGCCCCGGTGTGCAACAAACCAATCAGGACACCTGGGCGAGAAACCCATACGTACCGAGATCTGCGGGTTCACGACGCTTTGGAGCTGTCAGAAAATACTTTCCGAAGTTGAGCTACTGCGCGCGTTCAGTTTCCGGGGCCGTACACGCTCTCCATGATGCCTTGCAGTGTCGGTCGCAACCGGCGGGCTTCGCTGGCGGTGCGCGGGGCGTCCGCAACCTCGATGCCGTGCGTACGCTCGACTACTTCGAGAATTACCGCTGTTGCGTCGACGACAACCTCTTCGCTGGCGTTGTCCTCTTCCAGCCACGCTAGGAGCGCCGGGACGCCGACCTCGTCGAAGCCGGGCGTCAGCAAGAACTCGCGCACCTCTTGCGGAACGCGACCGTCCAACTGGCGTTGCTTTTCGCGCCAGCGGCGTTCGAGTTCGCGGTGCGCCCACTCGTTGAGTCGCCGCACTTCGTTGTGCCACGTCGAGGTGTCCTCGGGGTCGATCTCATCCGGGTCGAGGTTCCGTTTTCGGTGGCGCACCGCCTCGAGGTAACTCGGCGGGAAAAAGCGCAGGCCGTGGATGCGCGAGAACTCCCACATGGGCGGCGGGCCGTCGTCGGTGAATTCGAACATCTCGGCGCGCGTCTCTGGCATCATTTCGCCGTACTCGAACATGCGCGCTTCACGCCGTTCGACGACCCGTTGGCGGGCGGGATACTCCACCTCATGTTTGTAGCGGCTGTAGAGTTCTAAGGTATGCTCCGGCGTGCGCCCTCGGGTGTGGCGCGCCGCGTACTCGGCGAGTGCAGGGTCACGCAAGTCGAACGCGAGGTATACCTTGAACGGCCAGCGCTCGGCGCTTCGGTCGTAAAACTCAACGTATTCGAGGAGGTGACGAGTGCCGTAGCGGATGTGATAGAAGCCGACGACCGTTAAGTCGGTCGAAAAGTCGAGGCGACCGACCTCGTTTCGCCAGTAGCCGTCGCGGTAGTCGTTGATGTCCTCTCCGGCGACCGTTTCCGGGGTGGCCCGCTCGCCAATCTCGCTAACGCCGCGTTGATCGCCGCTGACGACGAACCTTGCGCCGAAGCGCTTCCACACCTGCTCGCCCGTTTCCGGCTCGGGTACGCGGAAGTACTTCGAGATCCGAATCTCGGCGCGGCCCATGTGCGGAATTCGGCCACCACGAGAGTCGGCAGGGAGGATGTTAAGAACTTCAATCAAGGGGTCGTTGCTCAGATAGACGCGGTCGAATTCGAGTTGCGAGGTGTCGAAGACCTGCATCTCGCTCGCATAGACGTAGGCCTCGGCCTCGAGAACCGTCAACTCACCGGTATCTCGGTCATACTTCCACTCTCCACCCCACTCGCGTTCCGGGTAGTCGACGCGGATGGTGTCGCCGACGAAGCGGTAGCCCAGTAGTTCCTCCCCGTGGTTGATTCGCATGAAACGCGACGCGGCCTTGGTGCGCGCCCGGCCCTCGCCGTCGTAAGGCGGAAAGGCTTGCACGTGATACGTGCGAATGCCGTAGACCAACTCGCGATGCGGTTGCGGGTTGTCGTCGACGAAGCGGCCGTTGAAGTCCGCGAGCTTCCACCCATCCGGCCGCGTGGGCGACGACGGCGTGAGCAGCACTTTCTCCCCGGGTTCCTCGGCTTCCCAGCGCCAGACTTGGACCCGCACGTTCTCCAACTCGGCATATCCGTCGCCGCCAAGGGGTGAGTCCCAGCTCAGCGAAACACCGGCAAGCGACTGGGAGTCGACCTCCGGGTTGAGTACTTCCGGAACCTCGACAACTACGGCAAGGCGCTCACGAGCACGTTCCACCGCCTCTTCCACCGCCGAAGACAGCCCTCGAAGCCTATGCTCCGGCTCGTTGTTCCACTGCGCGAGAAGCTCCGCCGAGTCGTCGTCCAGCCCCGTGAGCCCTGCGAGTGCGAGCGTGCGGCCATGCTCTCCGCGCCACTGCACGAGCGCGCGTGTGGTGTCGGGCTCGAGCGAACGAATACCGTTGAGGTGCAATTCCCGCTCCGACTCCTCGACTTCACCCCATGTGGCGAGTTCCGTCGCCGCCTTCGCATCCAGCGAGGAAAGGCCGTCGAGGATCAAGGTGCGTCCGCCGCTCGCGCCGGCACCCCACGAGGCGAGTTGTCCCCCCAGTCGCGGGTCGAGTTCCGTCAATCCCGCGAGACCCAACGTGCGAGACGCCTCTGCCCCGGCACCCCAGGCGAGCAACTCTTCGGCCACATCCGGCTCCAGCGTGCGCAGCCCGTTGAGGCGTAGGGTGCGGCGCGAGTCCACGCCGTCGCCCCACGCCGCGAGCTTCTTTGCCGTCGCCGCGTCGAGCGAGCGCAACCCGTCGAGATGCAGCCGGCGCGACCCGCCGTCGTGACCCCAGTGCGCCAGCTGCTCGGCGCTCGCCGCATCCAGCGAGTCGAGCCGCGGAAGATGCAGAAGAGCATCCCGCGCGCCCTCGGCCCAGGTCGCCAGCAGCTCGGCCGCACTCTCTTGCAGTGCCGTGCGGAAGTCGAGGCTCACAACGGTTTGCCTAAAACCGCGCGGCACGGAGATCCCCGCAGCCAGCGGCGCTACCTCCGCCGGCACGGGCTCGACGCGGGTAAGCTTGGCCGTCCTCTCCAGCGAAACCGTCAACAACGACTCCCCCTGCGCGCAGAGGGCAACCTCGGTAAGTCCGAAGGAGTGGTGGGCCAGCGTATCCCCGAGGCCGTCGAACGCTGTATGGCCTGTTTCCTCAACCGGCCAGCGACGTGCCGTGCCGTCGAATCCAGCGGTCAGTGCGTACTCGCTGTCCGGAAAGAAGGTCGCCGAGACCACGGGCAGGCGGTGGCCGCCGAACGTTCGCACAACCTCATACTCTCCGCGCTCGTCGAGCTGCCACACCAGCGCCTCGCCCCACCCCGAGCCGGTAAGCACCCGCTCTCCGCACGGCGAAAACGCCACCGAATCAATACGGTCGCCGGAACGGAGTCGGGTTCGCAGTAGCGCGGGGCTCGCCGAGTCGTCGTCCAGCGAAATCATAAAGGCGCCGTAGAAGCTGCCCATGAGCAGGTCGTCGCCGCAGGGAGAAACGTCGAGCGCACGCACGGCGGAACGGGTCTCGATCTCGCGTACTACCGTGACGGCGCCGGTTTCGTCGCGTTCCCACACGAGCGCATTCGCGTCGTCGGAACCGCTGATTACCCGGCGCCCCTCAGGGCAAACCGCAAGCGAACGCACCGCGGCGCGGTGGCCCTCGAGGGTCGCCTCGCGAGTGACGCCGCCCTCTTCGTCGAGCCGCCACAGGATGGCCGTTCCATCGACGCAGCCGGTCACCGCGAAGGAGGCATCCGGCGCGAACGCCACGGCGGTCAGCGACGCATGGTGCCCGGCAAGCGTTGCGACTTCGTCGACGTAGGGAGTGCCGCCGAGTCGGAACAGCTTGGCGGTCGCGTCGTTGGAGGCCGTCAACGCCCAGCGCCCGTCGGGCGAAATGGCCGCGGCACAAATACTTCCCGCACGCGTGATAACGGGATACCTGCCAAGGCGGTAAAACGTGCCCGCCGGAGCGCCACCGGAACCGTCGCTGTGGATTTCAATGTCACCGTCTACGCTGAAGTCTAGCGCGCGGTGCGATTCCACTTGCGGCAGCGTGAGTCGGATGTCGGCAAGGCCGAAGGTGTCCAAACGCAAGTCGTCTTCCGGGTCGAGGTCGAGCGTCTCCAGCCAGTTCCCGTTCTCGGCGGTGCCGTACAAGGGCTCGGGAACACCGTTGTGCGTGGTCACATAAATCTGGATGGCGCGGTTGATGGTCCCCGCGATGTTTCTCGCCTCCTCCCACTGCTCCCACAATTCCTCCTCGCTGATCTCGGTGTCTTCGTCCGCGGGCACATGCGGCCGGAAGATGACGGGTGCGGTGAGCGGGCCTTGCTCGCCAGCGTCGTATGCGACAGGCTCCGTATCCTCGTCGTTGTGCGCGGCCTCGCCGTTCGTTGCGTCAGCCTCGGCTTGAGCGCCAGAGTCCGAGCGCTCCGCCTCCTCGTCGGGCGAGGGCAACACCAGCCACGCCACCGTGGCGGCGAGCACGAAGACGCCGAACGTTGCCGCCACCCACATCCAACGGCGGCGCCGCGAGGCGGGCGACACGGCGGCCTCCGGCGCAACCTCAACCGCGGGAGCTGGCGAGGCTGCCTGTTTGCGTACTTGAGGGCGGTGCACGGCCTGCTTCGATGTACGCGGAGATTGCGCCGTGCGGCTCGCCGAAGGTTGCGCCTGGCGCGGCCGTTTACCTGCGGTCGCCGGCGGCTCGAACTCGACGGAGGGTGCCTCGTCGGTCGGACGTGCTTTGGCCGTGGGCCCCTGCGGCTGGCGCGCCGGGCGCTTCTTGTCCTTGCTACTCGCCGCGGCACTCCGGTTGCCCGTCGGGCGCGCAGCGGCGGGCTTTCCGCTAGCCGCGGTGGGCTTCGCACTTGCCGGCCTCTTACCGGCCGGCGCCTCTTTCGCCGCGCGTTCGCCGGAGGGCGTCTTTTGTTGGGGAGTCCCGGATGCCTGCTTGTTCGCGGCTGCGTCGAGCGCCGGCGTGCCGACCTTGACCGAGCGAGTCTTGCCTTGCGTGGCCCCGGAAGAAGCTGGCGCCGAGGCCTCCTCCACCGCGAAATCCGTCGACGGCTCCCCTTGCGCCACGCCGGGCATTTGGCCCGCGGCACCGATGTACAACAGGGTTTCCTCGACCTGTTGCCCCGCATCGGCGTTGCCGCCGCAGAAGGGCTCGAGTTGCTTCAACGCCTCCTCGGCCGTGGCGTGGCGCTGCTCCCGGTTACGGGCGATCATCCGCATCACGACGGCTTCGAGCCCTGGCTCAATCCCCGGGCAATGTTCGCGCAACGGCGGCGGCTCGCTCGCCATCATCCGGTGCAACACCGCCACCGGCTCACTCGCCGCATACGGCGTCTCGCCTGCAAGCATGCAGTAGAGCGTAACGCCGAGCGAGTAAATGTCGGTGCGCCCGTCAATGTCTTCGAGCCCTTGCCATTGCTCGTACGACATATAATTCGGCGTGCCTAGAATCTGCCCGGTCAGCGTCATGCCCTGGG
>SKZP01000058.1 GCA_007127275.1 Planctomycetota bacterium | reverse complement strand
GGCTTCGTGCGTGACTACGTCTATGTCGCCGACGTCGTGCGCGCGAACGTGCTCGCACTCGAAGGCGGACTGCCGGACCGGGTCGTCAATGTCGCGACGGGCGTCGCGACGCACACCGCGGCGCTTTTCGAGAAGTTGTGCGCGCATACCGGCACGCGTGTGCCCGTTGAGTCGCAGCCACCGCGGCCGGGAGACCTGGAATGCTCGGTGCTCGAGCCGTCGCCGGTACTCACGCACATCCATGCGCCGACGCTACTCGACGAGGGTCTACACGCGACGATCACGTGGTTTCAGCGCGGCACGTAGCACCGC
Organism: Planctomycetota bacterium; assembly: GCA_007127275.1. Taxonomy (GTDB): domain Bacteria; phylum Planctomycetota; class UBA8742; order SKZP01; family SKZP01; genus SKZP01. The sequence continues at coordinate 7,296 of SKZP01000058.1, read as the reverse complement.
TTCGCATACCGGCAAGCGTGCGGCCTTCGGATTCGGCAGGTAGGGCTCGCTCAACAACAACTTCTTGTATTGAGCTACAGCGCTCGACGGTACGTCGTTGTCGTCGGTGCACTGCTCGACTGTTGAGCGAGTCCTTACGAGGAACGGACCCGCGCATAGAGGTAGACGTCGCGCGGTGTCGATTGCACGTTCGGGTGAACGATGAAACGGCGCAGCGTTCCTTCGTAGCTCATGCCGATCCGTTCGAGTGTGCGGTGGCTGGCAACGTTTTCCGTGTCGGCGACCGCCCAGACGCGCCACAACGCCTCCGTGGCAAGTGCTGCCTCGACGAGCGCCCGCCCGGCCTCGGTCATGTACCCCTTGCCACGGTGTGGCGTGGCCAATACATAGCCGAGCGACGCACCCAAACTCGACGGCCCGTCCCAATGCAAATCAATCATTCCCACGCCCGGCGCGCCTTCCTCGGCGTCACGCAACGCGAGCACATACGCAAAACGCACCCGCTCACCCGCATCATGCGCCGCAAGCAATTCCTCCAGAAACGTCCGCACCGTCGAGGCGTTCGCATGCGGCCGAAACGTCAAGTAACGCACACTTTCCGAGTCGCCTGCGTAGCCACGAAAGATCCACTCCGCATCCGCCACCGTCGGCGGTCGCAGGATCAACCGTTGAGTGATCAACTTCGGCGGCAACAGTGGCGACTTTGCATCAGGTTGCGAACACATGGCTAGTAGCCCGTCATGATTGATTCCGTGGGTGAGGTTCGTGTTGTGTCATGGCCAAGGAGCTGTCAGGAAATTACTTCCGAATTTGAGCACCTGCGCTCGAAGGTGCTTCGTTGTCGTCGGTGGCGCTGCTCGACGGGACTCGTCACGCCTTCGCTGCTCACCTTCCTCCGACTTGCATAGCCTTCGCTCGTAACGCTCAACTTCGGAATCAAGTTCCTGACAGCTCCTAACCAACGTCGCAAGTGAAAAAGACCACGTGACCCCCGCTACTACGACGCGTCGCCGAAAACGACTCCTCCGTCTGGGCCGGCTATCTTCGCTCTGCGAATGCGTCGCGGATATGGGAGGCAATGGCGAAGGCGGCCGTTGCCGCCGGTGAGGGAGCGTTGAGCACGTTGACCACTCGTCTGCTCGTTTCCAAGCGAAAGTCGTCGACGAGTCGGCCGCCTCGTTCCACAGCCTGCGCTCGCACGCCGACCGGGGCCGGGTCGAGGTCTTGCACAGTCACCCCGGGAAGGAGTTGCTGCACCGACCGTGCGAAGGCACGCGTCGAGCTCGAACGGACAAGCTCCTTGAGTCCCGTGCGCCAGTGCCGCGCAAGCAGCGGGACAAGTCCCGGCGTACTCAGCAGTCGCGCCAGCTCCCGGGCGCTGACATGGCGTTTCGTGTACCCTTCCCGCTGCAAGGCGAGCACGGCGTTCGGTCCGCATTCGACCAAGTCGTGAACCGTGCGGGTGACGTGTACGCCAAGAAAAGGAAACCGGGGATCCGGCACGGGATAAACTAGTCCCCGGCACAGCGCGGCGGCGTTGCCGCCAACGTAGTAGAACTCGCCGCGAAACGGGACAATCCGCGTTCGCGGCTTGCGTCCGGTGAGTCGCCGCGCCACCCGGTCGGCGTGCAATCCGGCTGCGTTAACGACTCGCTCGGCGACGAGTTTCCCGTGGCTCGTGTGTAGGCGGATGCGTCCGGCTGTATCCAGTGGTTCGGCGCGGCCCAGCTCGCACCCCAGTGCCACGGTGTGCCCCGCGTCGCGCAACAACTCCCCAAGGCGCCGGCAGACCGCGGCAAAGTCGACCACGCCCGCCTCGGGTACATGAATGGCCCTAACCCCTGCCGCGTGCGGCTCAATCTCTCGCAACCGCTCCGGCCCGACGAGTTTACAGGCAACGCCGTTGGCGCGACCGCGTTCGAGTAAGTCGTCGAGGCGTGCCGCTTCGGCCGGGTTCGTCGCGACGATCACTTTGCCGGTTCGTCGCCACGCAATTCCTTGGGCGGTGCAAAACGCTTCGAGCTGCGCCTTGCCCTCCCGGCAGGTGCGCGCTTTGAGTGAGCCCGGCTTGTAATAGATCCCCGAGTGAATCACGCCCGAGTTGCGCCCGCTTTGATGGGTTGCGAGGGCCGGCTCCTTTTCGAGCACGGCGAGCTCGAGCCCCGGCTGTTCGCACGCCAGGCGGTACGCCGTCGCCAACCCCACCATCCCTCCGCCAATAATGGCCACATCGGCGCGACGAGGGAGGGCTCGGTCAGGAGACGTGGGAACGACCACCTGCTGCGTGTCGACGTTCATGCTAGCGGCCCGAGTTTCACGGCCTCGCGCACCGGCGCAAACGGCCGACGACGGGGAGTTGAGCGGTGCACACCGTAGAGCGAAGCACGCGACGTTGCAAGCGCAACGAGGCGTGCGCCTCGTGTCGTAACCAACGACGGCACGAAAAAAATCGTCGTGCATCGTTTCCTTCGCTCGTTGGTCGACTCGTTGCCCGGCTTTCAGCCCCCTTGTTTCGGGCGTTTGCGGGCGACGGCTGCGTGAGTCGCGAGGAGCGCGTCAATCTCTTTTCAGTTGATTTGCGCCGTGTGCCGCTGCTATATTTCGAAGACATCGCAGCGTGCATGCACCTGCGAGGATGGGCTCGACAGAGCTGTAGAAGGTGGAGCGAACGCCCGAAGAAGCAACCAGGCCTTGCCTGGTTGTCTTCGTTTCGCCCCGCAGTGTTGCCTGTTCTCCCCCGTGCATGAGGCGTCGATGTCGCAGCGTGTGATCTTGAAAAAGGGTGTGCCCACTCGGGCGGAAGTACTGGTCGTTGCGGCGAAGGCGCCGGCATCTTACGGAGCGGGCGCGTCGCGCCGGCGGCGCGCGAGCCAGGACTTGCCGCGTTTGCTCGGCGAGGCGCCAGAGTACGTCGCGGCGTCGCTCGCCGTCGCCGAGTACGAGGCGGAGCGCTTCGACATTCTCAGCATCCCTGGGCGTGACGAGTCCGAGTCGGCCTACACGCTGGTGGTCGGACTCGGTGCGGACAACAGCCCGCTTACCGCGGAGGATCTGCGTCGACTCGGTGGGGTGGTGGCGATGCATGCCGAGCGGCTCGGCGCCGAGCAGGTTGCCATGCTCTTTGCCGAGGAGCTGCGCGAGTTGGACGGCTCCGTCGAGGCGCTGGAAGCGTTCACCGAAGGGTTCCTGCTCGGTGCCTACCGGTACTCGCTGCGCACCAATGCTCACGGCACCACCTCGCTACGCACGCTCGACGTCTGGCTCGCCGAGGGTGCGAATGCCGCGTCCCGCGCCGCGGTGCAACGTGCGCAAGACACCGCCGAGGGGGTGGCCCTCGCTCGCGATCTCGTCAACGCGCCACCGAATTACTGCACCCCGGTTACGCTCGAAGAGACGGCGAAACAGCTCGCGGAGGCCTCCGGCAAACGTGGCGGAAGCGGCGCGAAAAAGTCGAAGGGCGGTAGCAAGAAGAAGAGCTCGGGCAGCGCCGAGTCCGCCCTGGCCGCTCGTGTGCTGCAAAAGGCGGAGCTCGAACGCCTTGGCTTCGGCGGCCTGCTTGCGGTAAATCAGGGTGCGGACATTCCGGCGAGGCTGATTTGCCTCGAATACTCACCCGGTGCGAAACGCGTCCCCACCGTCTGCTTCGTCGGCAAAGGAATCACCTTCGACACCGGCGGCTACAGTCTGAAACCGAGCGACGGGCAGGTCGGCATGAAGGCGGATATGGCCGGCGCCGCGGCGGTGCTCGGCTTGATGAATGCGGTGGGACGTATCAAACCGAAGCTGCGTGTCGTCGGGCTCGTCCCGGCGACGCAGAATTTCATCAACGGCTCCGCCTACACCGTCGACGACGTGTTGACAATGTACTCGGGCAAGACCGTCGAGGTGGGCAACACCGACGCCGAGGGCCGGCTGATCCTCGCCGACGCATTGTCGTATGCGTGCCAGAGCTACACGCCGGACTACATGTTCGACTTCGCGACGCTCACCGGTGCCTGCACCATTGCGTTGGGCAAGGGGATTTGCGCGGCGTTGCTGACCCGGGACGACGAGGTGGCGAGTTTCGTCGAGCACGCCGGGAGGGAGAGTGGCGAGCGAGTCTGGCGCTTGCCGTTGTGGGACGAGTACCGCGAGCTGTTGCGCTCGAAAGTGGCGGACATCCGCAACACCGGGGGCCGCCCCGGCGGCACGATCAGCGCCGCGAAGTTTCTCGAAGAGTTCGTCACGCGCAAAGAGACACGGTGGGCGCACGTGGACATGGCCAGTATGGCGATGATGCCGAATGACCAGCCGCACGGCCCGCAGGGAGCGACCGGCTTCGGCGTGCGCCTCGGCCTCGCCATCCTGCGCGAGATCGAGGCGCGCAAGTAGAACCTAACTCAAAATTCTTGCTGGCTGCGCTAATTCGCAGGGGCGAGTTGGCGCTCGCTGCGCTGCTCGACGTGGCGACGTCGCCCCAGCCCGGTCAACAAGCGGTGCTGCCGCATTCGGGAAGAGGGCAGAGTTCGTGCGCGGGTGCTCACGCCGACGCGTTCTCGACGTGCACCGGTACGGGGTGAACGTCGCAATCTCCGAACCGGCTGATTGTTTGCACGTGAAGCGTGTGCGGCACGGCTGCCTCGGCCGGCCAGGGAACGTCGAAGCTCGCTTGCTCGCTGCTTGCGACGATGCGGCGCGGTGCGTGCGCATCCTCGACGACGCCACACTGGGCGAGATGCGCCAGCGGATTGAAGTGAGCGGCGTTGCGGACCTGTTGCGCAAGTCGCGCCGGCCCGGCGAGCAGCTCGAGCTCGTAGCTCTCGAGCCGCACCTCTAGGCGCCTACGTTGCGCGCAGTAGTGGGCCTCGGCGGTAAGCGCCGGCACGCTCCACACAAGTGGCGAGGGCGGCCGGCTCGGCAACAGCACGCTTCGCGGAATGCGTCCCAGGACCACATGCGCGGTTTGCGCGGCGAACGCACGCGCCTCGTCGCTGAATTGCCACGCGAGTACGACGACGCGCTCGGCGTTGCCCATCCGAGCAACGAGCGCTTCGAGCTCCGGCTGCGCCAGCTCCGTGGACTCGGCGACAAGCACCGGCGTGCCGTCCGCAAGCGTACCGTGTGCCGGCGGTGTCTCCGCACGGTTCAGGCCACAGGTGGTGAGCAAGGCGTCGCGGAAGGACTCGGCGTTGCCCGGATGCTCGGCGCGAAACTGCTGCGCTTCCCCGTGGCCGAGCGTGGCAACCTCGAAGGCGGCCTCGGGCGTCGTCGCGAGCAAGCGGTTGCGGGTGGTGTAAATGGCGAGCTCGCTCAGGTCGCTCAACAGGAAACGCCGGCCGTGGCGTTGCGCGACAACGCCGGCGGTGCCGCTGCCGCAGAAGAAGTCGGCGACGAGGTCCCCGGGGCGGCTCGCGGCCAGAATGATCCGCTCGAGCAGCGCCTCCGGCTTTTGCGTCGGGTAGCCCGAGCGCTGCGGGTCGCGCTGATGGAGGTGGCTGATGTCGGTCCAGACGTCGGCAGCGCTCATCCGCTCGTCCTCGGCATACGTGTAGACGCGGTTGCCGGACCGGATGCTGAAAGTGCTGCGGCCGGTCTCGTCCACGTCGCGCTTCATGTTGTTGCGCTTCGCCGCGCCGCGCCGTTCACCGACCGCACTCGCGTCGAGGTGCCAGTCTTTGCTTTTCGCGTAAACGAGGATGGTGTCGTGCTTGGCCGCAAAGCGCCCGTCGCGCGGTCGGCCGCCGGAGCGGTAGTGCCAGATGATTTCGTTGAGGAAGCGCTTCCGCGAAAAGATCTCGTCGAGCAGCAAGCGCAACCAGGCGCTCGCCCGCGTGTCGCAATGCAGAAAGAGCAGTCCCTGCGGAGCAAGCAGCTTGCGCGCAAGCTCGAGCCGCGTCGCCATCATCTCCAGGTACACCTCCGGCACGAAACGGTCCGCATACGCCGGTACCTCCGCCCGCTCAGCGCCACCTTCGTTCTCCAGCGAGACACGCGCGGAATGCGTGGTCTGCACCGCAAACGGCGGGTCGAGGTAGATCAGGTCAATCTGCGGCGGCGACGGCTCGGCAAGCAGCGCCTCCATCACGAGCCGGTTCTCCCCGAGGATCAGCCGGTTCGACGCCGCATCCTCTGCGCCGACGCGCTCGCGCACCTCGAAACACGGCCGCACACGCAAGGGGGGCGCGGTCGCGCGCGTTCCGTCGGCCGTATACTTGCCCGGCCAGACCAACTCGATGCCGCCACGGTCCGCCGACTCGCCGTTACTCCCACTCATGCGCCCGGCCCCATGAAGTTCCGCCACCACCGCGTCACGCCTCACGAGACAAGACCACGGTCCCAACATGCCCGTCCAGCGAAAAACGCTCGCAAAGGGAACGTGTCACAGGTCGAAACGGTACCCCGCACAGAGCCAGCGCAAACGCATGCGCGGAGGTGGGCGGAAACGGACGTGCCCGTCAGTCCTGTTCCGCGTTTTCCTTGTCGTCGTCGTCGTCGTCGTCGTCGTCGTCGTCGGATTGCTGCCAGGGCGCGTCAATGTCGGGAAACGCCTCGACGAGGGTCGAGCGGACCAAGGGTAGGAGGCGGTCGCCGGCCGCTACGCCGATGAATCTCCCCTCGGGGTCGATCAGTGCAAGGTAGGGATTGCCGCGCACGCCGTAGCTGCGCATGATCCGACGCTCGGGGTCGTAGAGCGAGGTCCAGTCGAAGCCGTACTGCTCGGCCACCTCGCGTTGCGACGCGGCGTCGTCGAGTCCGATGCTCACCACGTCGAACCTCTCGTCGCGGTAGGCGTTCCAGATCGGTTTGAGCTCCTGATCCATCAGGCGCTGGCAGTCCGGACAGTGTGTGGTGTTGAAGACGAGCAACGTATAGGCGCCGGCAAAGTCGTCGAGGCTGTGGCGCTTCTCGCCGTCGATCACGGGCAACTCGAACGCCGGGGCCTCGCTGCCGGGCATGAAGCGGATATGATGCGCAACTTCGCGGGCGCTGCGCCGGGCTTGGCCTTGCAAGCCACGGTCGTCAGTCTCCACGTTGCGCAACCTCTCGAGCATCTCCTCCGCCGTCTGCCGCTCGCCGAGGTTCGCGGAGGCGACGCCGAGGCTGTGCAGCAGCGCGAGGTAAAAACTGGGATCCTCGTCTTCGACCGCTTCCTCCTCGAGTTGCTCGGCGAACTCGCGCAGTCCATCCCAATCCCGGTGAATGGTCATTACCTGCATGATCAGCAGCCTGACGGTGCGAGCCCGCTCGTCCTCTGCATGATGCTCGAGAAAACCGTGCCCGGCCTCCAAAAAGGCGATGTAGTTCGCCTCGCTCGCT
>SKZP01000597.1 GCA_007127275.1 Planctomycetota bacterium | reverse complement strand
GACGTCCGGCTCAAGCGCGGCAATGGTGGCGCCGGCTTCGAGTCCCCAGCGAAAGAGGCTTGCCGTTTTCCCCTCAATCACTTCGAGGTAGACCGCCCGGTCGGGGTCGAAGCGGCCGCGCCGCTCCAGTTGCAGCGCCTCGGCGTGAACCATACGGTCAATGACCGCAAGCAGGTCATTGAGCAACCGCGGATGCTCCGCGGCTGCGACACGCCGTAGCGCCTCAATCAGCAGGTAGTCGCCGCCGAGAATACTCGCAGAGTTGCCGTATATGAGGCGCGCGGTCGGCTCGCCACGGCGCTCCGCGCCCATGTCAATCACGTCGTCGTGCAACAACGTCGCCGCGTGAACAAGCTCGCAACTGACGGCAAGGTCGCGCACCGTCTCGTCAAGGTCACGCCCACCCAGCTTTGCCGCAAGGATGACGCACAGCGGCCGGATACGCTTCCCCGGGAGCGCAAGCAAGTGGCCCGCGGCATCCTGAGCGAGATCCGTCGACGGTGCGGCGCACACCTCATTCACGGCTTGCTCGAGCGTGACCAGGTCGTCGGCGAGCCAATCCTTCAGGGCAAGCAAGCGCGCTGCCAGCGGGTCGAGCTCATGTTCTTCGCTCACCTGAACCAAAGGATCCATCACGGCATGTTCGTCGCCGCTAGATGCCGTTGATGTGCTCGCAACGGATGCAGTACTGGAGGTCGTAGCAGTCGGTTTCGTCATTGCAAGGCTCCGGCAACCGGATGAAATGGGGGAGTAGAAGTAGCGAATGGCGACGAATGAATGCCGCGGCGACAACAACAACAAGAGCGGCTCAACCAACAGCCGGGTTGCAACGGGCACGAACCGAAGGCAAACCGTGTTCGCTGCAACGTCGCACGTACCGTCCAGCCGAAGAGAGTTGACCGTTGATGACCGAGCCGAGTACCTATGACGTCGAGTTGACCGTGCGCTTTTTCGAGGCCGACCGCGCTGGCGTTGCTTTCTTCGGACGCATCTTTGAATACGCGCATGCCGCCGAGGAGGAATTGCTCGCCACGTGCGGATGCGACATCCGCACGAACTTCGACGAACGCGGCTGGGGCCTTCCCATCCGGCACGCCGAGTCGGATTACCGCCGCCGGCTCAAGCTCGGCGAGCACTTGTGTGTCGCGGTGTCGGTCCATCAACTAGGTTCCTCCTCCATCACGTTCCAGTTCGACATCTACGGCCAAGGGGACAGGGAAGCAGCCGGAAAAGAAGCCACGTCGCGCATCACCGTCCACCTTACCCAAGTCTGCGTAGCCCTCGACGGTGCGAGCGGCAACTTCACCACGCGCCCCCTGCCGCCGGAGCTCCTAGACGGCCTACGGCGGCTCGGCATGCTCGCCCACCTCGAAGGCGGGCAACCCAAAGGCAGCGGGATCAGCAAGTAGCTGCGCTCGCACCGCCGAGCGCCGCACCTTGCCAATCCCCGTACGCGGAAGCGTCGACGCCCCACCAGGCCAATAAACAAACCAGCGCGGCACCTTGTACCCGGCAAGCCGAGAACGAACAAACACGCGCAATTCTCCGTAGGGCGGTCCTCCGTGCCCGCCCGAACCACCGCCGGCCTCAAGGTCCACCGCGGCATCACCACCACTCCGCAATGCATCGGCGCCGTAGGGCGGTACTAGCACGGCAACGACGGCTTCACCCCAATGACGGTCGGGGATACCGACGACTACTGCCTCCTTGATCGCCGGGTGTTGGCGCAGGCTCTCTTCAATCTCCTCAGGCGCGATGTTCTTTCCACCGGAAATGATGATGTCATCTCGGCGGCCGGTTACGTGAACACGACCGTGCTCGGTTATGTAGCCGACGTCGTTTGTCTTGAAGTTTCCGCCTGGGGCCTGCGGGCCGCTTACGTTGATGGGGCTAAGTTCGTTCGTTGGTTTGTGCTCGGCGTTGGCTGACGGGTTGGCCGCGGCGTGGCGGGCGGGTAGGGAGGCCCGCCCTACGGAGGCTTCGGTCGCCGTGGTTATGCGGACGAACGGTAAAGGTGGGGCGCCGGGGGGCGCTTCGTCTAGGTCGCCTGGGTAGCGCGTGGCGACTTGGCTTGCGGTTTCGCTCATCCCCCAGGTTAGGGCGACGGGGGCGGCCATGTCGCGGCAGCGCTTGCGCAGCGGCTGCGGGGTGCGGGCGCCGCCGAGCAGAATGGCGCGCAAGGACTTCGGCAAGGGTGCGTCCGCTTGAGTCCCGTCGCGCTCACGGCGCGCGTCCAATACGCGCTCCAGCATGGTCGGCACAAGCGAGATCAGCGCGACGTCGCCGCTGTCCAGATCCTGTGCAACCTCGTGCGCGTCGAAGCGGGCGGGCAGGCGTACGGTGATGCCCAACCAGGCACAACGGTAAAGAATAGCCAGGCCGCCAATGTGGTTGAGCGGCAGCACGCATAACCAGCGGTCGCTCGGCAGGTGGCCAACGCGGCTTGCTGTGCCGAAGGTGTTGAAGAGCAATTGTGCAGTCGTGATTGCGACAGCGCGTGGCGCGGCCGTTGTGCCACTGGTCAGAAGCAGCGCACGACGCTCGGGTAGCGGCCAAAAACGTTCCGGCAGCGGCTCGTAACCTTGCGCACCTTGCCGCAAGGCACGCGTATGTTGCGTGACGGATACGTACTTGCGCAGGAACTCGTCGTCGTCGTTGCTGGTGTCCCCGACGAGCAGCGCGAGTTTCACCGGCTCGACCGCATGCAACGCTTGCAAAGCTTGTGCGCGCTCCGCATTCGTTGCCTCACGTGGCAACGGCGCGACCGTCGCACCGAGCCACCCAAGAGCGTGCAGTGCGAGAACCCACTCGCTGCACGGCGGCCCGAGCAGTGCGACAACATCCCCCGGCTGCACGTTCGCCTCCGCTTGCAACGTCGCAGCGAGCTTCGCGGCGTCGTCGGCCAACTCGCGTGCCGTCCACGTGGCGTCGTGCGCTTCGAGGGCAGGATGGCTCGGTCGGGCGAGCGCGGCGCTTTGTACCGGCACGGGGACTGCGTCGGGATTCGCGGGGGTCGCGGCAGCAGTCGACGCGAAGTGCCCGCATGGGTGCGAAGAAGCGCTTGCGTGTGGCGTCACACCCTTGATCATGCGCCACCTCCTTTGCGCTGCGCGTCCTGTGGCTCGCGTGGCCAAACCTCCGGTTCGACACCGAGCCCCGGGCCAGGCGGAACGAGCATCTTGCCGTGCTCCACAGGCAACGCGTCGCGTGGTGCAAGGTCCGCCGCGAGCAATTCGCCTGTGGCGAGGCCACATGCAAGCAACGGTCCCGGCAACGCTGCCGCGAGATGCACCGCGCCGGCCCGGCCGAGTGCGGCGTCAAGCGACGTTGTTGCGTAAACGCCGACGCCCTCCGCACACGCGGCCTGCGCAATCTCGAGCGCGGGCAAAAGCCCGCCAATGAGCATGGGCTTGAGCACGAGAATGTCTGCCGCTTGAGCTTCGAGGATGCGTTGCGCATCTGCCGCGGTGCGTACTGCTTCGTCGGCGGCGACGGGTACGGGTTGATTTCGCCGCACCTCGGCGAGCCCGGTGATGTCGTGCGCGGCAACGGGTTGCTCGCAGCATTCCACGTCGAAGCGCGCGAAGACCTCGAGTGCGGCCACCGCTTCCTCGACAGTCAAAGCGCCGTTTGCGTCGAGACGCAGTTTCACGTTTGCGCCGACGGCGTCGCGAATGGCGGCGAGCCTGGCCACGTCCTCCTCGAACTCGTCGGCGGCAATCTTCACTTTTAGCGTGCCGTAGCCCGCCGCCACGGCCGTGGCGGCCTCGGCCGCGTCGCGTACTAGCGCATGTACGGGAATACGCTCGTGCGGCAGCGTTGCCGTGTCCGCCGCAGCCGTGGAGGCAACGAGAACCTGCGCCAGCCACGCGGCGACGCTGATGCCGCGGCGCTTGGCGAGCAGGTCGAGCAGCGCTTGCTCCAAGGCGTGGCGCGCCGTCGGCGGCAAAACCCGCGTGAGGGGTTTGACCGACGCCGCAAAGGACGAACGTTCGGCTTCGACGGCAAAGCCTGCTTCACTTTGTTGCACAAAGTCATCCAGGGCCTCGAACGCAGCATGCACCTGCTCCGGCGTTTCCCAGCTTAGCCCGGGCAGCGGGGAGGCCTCGCCGTAGCCGACGACGCCCTCGGCGTCCTCAACGCGAAGCAGCACGCCGGCACGTTCGTGCCACTGGGCGACGGCGCTTCTCACGGGTCGCAGAAGCGGCAGGGAAAAAGGCGAGGCCGCCACGTCGACAATCCGCGGCAACGAGGTCGTCGCGCTCATCCGGCACCTCCTCTTGAGGCCGCCGCGGCACTTGGTATCCCGGCCAGTTCGAGCACAGGCGGCAACACAACAAGCCCCGCAAAGAGCAGCAGCGCGTACCACAGCCCCAGCTTCGCCGTCGCGCCAAGTTCCGGATTTAGCGCTTTGCCGTCGAGTTGCCACACCCGCGCCATGCGCAGCGCGGCAAGTGGCAAGGTCAACAGAGGTGCGAGCCACCCCCACGGCCCGAGACCCGCGGCAAGGACAACCACCGGCACTGCATACGCTACGCAAAGTAGCGCCGCGAACTCGACGCGAGTGGCCCGTGGACCAATCAGCACGGCGAGTGTGCGTTTGTGCGCCGCGGCATCCGTGACGCGGTCTCGCAGGTTGTTGACGACAAGGATGGCCGTCACGAGACACCCGGCGGGAACGGCAGCAAGCCAGACCGTGCCGGGCACCCAGGCGGTCGCTGAAGGCAACCCGTGCGCGGCGGCTTGCACGAAGTAGGTGCCGCCGACTGCCGCAAAGCCGAAGAAGAGAAAGACGAACAAGTCGCCGAGGCCCATGTACCCGAGCGGCTTTGGCCCACCGGTGTAGAGCAGCACCGCGGCAATCCCGGCGAGGCCAATGACCAGGATGGGTGTTCCACCAACGTAGACGAGATACGCGCCGAGAGCGACGGCAAGCGCAAGCGTCGCGAACGTCGCGCGCAGCACCGCTTGCGGTGTAAGCCACCCGGAGGAGGTGGCCCGCGGCGGCCCGAGGCGTTGGGCAGTGTCCGCCCCTTTCTTGTGGTCGAAGTAGTCGTTCGCGAAGTTCGCCGCAACCTGCAACAGTAGCGCGCAAACGAGGCAGGCAAGCGCGGGCAGCCACGCAAAGATGCCGTCTGCCACGGCAAGGGTCACGCCAATGATTACAGGCGTGGCTGCCGCGGGAAGCGTGCGAGGTCGCATGGCAACAAGCCAGGGAGGTGCAGGCGGCTCACTGGCGGGCGAGGTCGCACTTGCTACTGTTGAGGCGAATGGTGGCGCATGCGGCCCTTGTGGCGCCGGGAGCGGCAACTGTGTTGCTGCTTGCCGCTTCGGCTTGGCCGTCGCGCCGCCGCCGGGGTGCGTGTCAGCGGTAGCAGCCGTGCCGCCGAGGTAACGCTCTGAGGGGAGGGTCGCTTGCTCGCTTGGGATTGCCGCTTGCTCCGACGGCAAGGCAGCGTCCTGCGACGGAATGGCCGCTTGCTCACTGGTAACGGGCGCATCTTGTGACGGAATACCGGCCTGCTCGCTGGGCACGGCTGCGCTCTGCGACGGAATGGCGGCTTGTTCGCTTGCAACTTCTGCGCCTTGCGAGGCAATCTCCGCCTGTTCGCTCGGCACGGCTGCCGACTCCGAGCCAATTCGCGCTTGTTCGCTCGGCACTGCAGCTTGCTCGCTGGGAAGTGCGGTCGACTCGCTGGGAAGTTGCCAGGACTGCGACGGAATATTCGCCTGCTCGGAAGGAAGTGCAGCAGACTCCGACGGAATGGCGGCGGACTCAGACGGCAGCGTCGCTCGCTCCGACGGCAAGGTGTGCTGCACGTCGGCCTCGCTCCGCCTTTTCTCGCCTTGGCTTCCCTCGTTCGGATGCGGCGACGGCGTCGGGGTCGTCATCACGCACCTCCTTGCGCAAACAAGTACGACCAGCCGTTACCCGGATCCTTCGGGTACGGTGTTGGCCAAAATCTTTGGCTCACTCACGTCGAACAAAATCAGGTGCTCAAAGCTTTTCAGCACGGCAAGGATTTGCGCGAACGTTTCCGCGTATGCGCCGCTTTCGTCCGCTGCACCGCCGGTTTCAAGGCGTCGCTTGCACTCGCCAATCTGCATCTTCTCGTCAATGCTGCGCCCGAACATGTTGGCAATCTCGCGCGACTCGTCCTGCACGTGCGCCGCCTCGGAAAGTCCAATCACGTAGCTCCACAGATCTCCCACAATGACGCGCACCACCTCCGGTGAGCGCTCCACGCGCACAGTATCCGGTAGCCCGTCCGCGAGCCGCTGCGCCAGCGACTCCAGCGTCAGCGGGCAAGCGTCGGTCATCATTCCCAGCATTCGGTACGACATGGCAGTCATTGCGTTGCCCATTCGTGGTTAGCCGCGACGCGAAGCGGAGTGCGTCTGCGTTGGTTGAAGGTGTGGTTGAGACGTAAACGCGTGCGCGAACTCATTCAGTGCCTTTGGTTCGGGGTTGGTCGTTGCACGCTGCACGACGCGCTCCGCTTCGCGTCGCAGCTAACCAAGAAACGTTCCTCACGGTTGCCGGGGGTACTTGTCGAAGTCGGGCTTTCGCTTCTCTTTGAAGGCGTTGCGGCCTTCCTGGGCCTCGGCGGTTTGGTAGTAGAGCATGGTGGCGTCGCCGGCTAGGACTTGCAGACCGGCTTGGCCGTCGAGCGCGGCGTTCATGCCGGCCTTGATCATGCGCAGCGCGACGGGCGAGTGGTTGAGCATCTCGCGGCACCACTTCACGGTTTCCTGCTCCAACTCGCCAAGCGGCACGACCGTGTTGACAAGGCCCATCTCCAGCGCTTCCAGCGCGTCGTATTGCCGGCAGAGGAACCAGATCTCGCGCGCCTTTTTGTGGCCGACAATGCTTGCGAGGTAGCTTGAGCCGAAGCCGGCGTCGAAGCTGCCGACCTTGGGGCCCGTTTGCCCAAACACGGCGTTGTCGGCGGCAATGGTGAGGTCGCAGACGACGTGCAGGATGTGACCGCCGCCAATTGCGTAGCCGGCAACCATGGCGACGACAGGCTTGGGCAACGTACGGATGTAGCGCTGCAACTCAAGGACATTGAGCCTGGGCCGCTCGTCGGGGCCGACGTAGCCCGAGTCGCCGCGAATCTTCTGGTCGCCGCCGGAGCAAAACGCTCTTGTGCCGGTGCCGGTGAGGATGATCACGCCGACATTCGGGTCCTCGTGCGCATCTCGGAACGCGTCCAACAAGTCGAACAGTGTCTGCGGCCGAAACGCGTTGTGGACCTCGGGCCGGTTGATGGCAATCTTCGCAATCCCTTCGGGGGCTTTGTGGTAGGTGATGTCCTCGAAGGTTTTCACCGGCTCCCACTGGGCAGGGCTGTCGTCAATTGGGAAGTAGCTCTTGGACATGGCTAGTTGCTAGTTGCTTGTCGCTAGTGGCTGGTTGTTGGTGGTTTGTGGTTGCGGGGTTGTTGGTTGCGGCGAAGTGTCTTGCAGTTCGTGGGTCCAGGCTTGGCTTGCCTTTGCGTTTACTGGCGCGTGCAGCAGGTGGAGTCCTGGTTGTGCTCGAGTTTTTTCTAGTGCGACTTCCAGCGCGGGTAGCGTGGTGACTTGTTCGGTGCTTGTTGCGCCTAGGGCCTGGGCCGTGGCTAGGATGT
>SKZP01000689.1 GCA_007127275.1 Planctomycetota bacterium | reverse complement strand
GTCGGAGCTCAACCGGTAGGCGCCGGAAAATGGCGCGGCCGTGTGCTCGTATACAAGGTACTCGTCGACCGCTCTAAGACCACGCCATATCGCGACAAGCTCCGTTTGCTTACAGAGCATGTCGAGTACTTGGACTGCCGTGGCCTTTTCGAGCGAGAGCGTGATGCGAAAACGCTCCGCCTCCGGGTCGAAGACCTCGTCAAGCGAGGGGTGCATGGTTACATCCTTCCTCTTCGGCAACGCCTCGTTGAGCTCGGCAAGCGCTTCGTCCAGCGGCGTGTCCTCCCACCTCACCGCCGTCACGGTGGTCTCGCCGAGCGATTCGAGCGTGCATTTGCTGACGCGGTAGCCGTAGCGTCCCGGGCCGTACCAAGTCAGCGACGGCTCTACCTCTTCCACGAGATACGGCGCCTCGTCGAGGGACCAATCGTCGGTCCAGTCCGGCACCGGACGGTCAAGCGCCGGCCGCTCGACCCAATCCTCCCACGCATCCGGTGTCAGCCACCATTCGCCACTTCGAATGTGCTGCGCCTCGATCCAACAACTTAGTCGCATCATCCGCAGCCACGTCGGCATGCGGCGCGCCGAGGCGAGGAGCGTCGTCCGCTCCTTGTTGTCGCGGAAGAAGAGGCGCACGAATGCCTGATGATCGTTGCCGTAGCGCGTCGGCGCCACTCGCTGGCGCAACGCAAACTCTCGGTTGGAGAGTTCGGCCTCTTCTTCGTATCGTGGCAGCAATTGCAGATCGACCTTCGTCCAGAATCGCCCCAACGCTCGCTCATACAAGGAGCGTCGCGAGTCGCGCCAGAACGTATGTGGCTCGAGCATTCGAAGCGACACGCCCGTTAGGCCGGCGTACTCAGCTGGGGGGAGCAACTCGAGCAACGAATCGTAAAACCGGTCGAGCCGCTCGATTTGTTCGAGCGTCAACTCGTCGCGAAAGCGTGCGAACAAGTCCTGGTGCAAGCGCCGCATTGCCCTAAAGTGAATTCTCTCGGCCATTTGGAGATGGACGTGGAGGGCGTAACGCGACTCGAAGAGCAACACGCGGCCGACATCCTCGATCAGTGCAAGGATCTCTTCCAACTCGTCCCGTGCAGTGACATAGCGCACTCCGAAGAATTCGGCGACCGCCCGCGAGTAGCGGAAACTGTCGTACTTGAAGTCGGTGCGCACGAGTTCCGCAAGCGGGTATGCGGCAAAGTCCTCCCATTTCTCGAAGATGTGAGGGTTCGCCTCCAATAAGGCCTCGGCCTTTGCGGTACCCCAATGCTCCGGCCAGTCCGTTTCGATCGCCTGGGAATAGTAGTGTGTGCTGGGGGCCATGTGGCTTTCGGAGACGTCGAGGAAGGTTGCGGCGAAGGCGCGGTAGTCGCGCTCTGCCGGTGTCATCTCGGCGTCCGCTTCGAACGGCAACGCGGCGCGCGCCGTCTCTATGTCCTCGGTGGTATGGACCATCTCGACGATGAAGTGCATGTACACTACCACCGCCGCGGCCACCGCCGGCCCGATCCATAAGCCCCCGCGGCGAAACCACAGCACGTGAGCCGGGGCCAGCCCCTCGGCGGCCCGTTGCACCGGTGTGCATGTGCGGGCGCCGGGCGGCTCGTCTTCCTCGTCGTATGGCTGCGAACGGGGCAAGCTGTAGGCGGGGTTTGCCCCCGGGTGCCGGTAGGCGAACGTTGCGAGCAACCCGTGCCAGGCCGCGTAGACGGCCAGCGCGACGGCGCCGAGGCCCGAGGGAAGCAGCCATCCCATCTCCGCGAGTGTGTAGCCGCTTGCCGCCATGTAGAAACCGACCGGTAAGGCCACGAACACCGCGAGAACCCCGAGCAGCGCAAGCCCCTCGACCGAGCGCAGCCGCCACATGAGACCCAGGGGAGGGCGGACGCGCCGTTTCCGGTAACCGTCCGTGGCCTCCGGATCAAACACCGGCGCCGCCCAAAACAGTCGTCGCATTAGGAACTGATCGACAATGAGGAGTGCGAGCACGACGCCGAAGACGATCTCCCACGGCTCCTTCACGAACCAAACGACGTCGACGAGCCGAATCAGAAACAACGCGCCGAGCCACACCAGCAGCGCCGTTCCCCACGCCTTACGGGAGCCACGCAGCGCAAGCTGCAGGCACATCGACACCGGGGAGCGCGCAACCGCTGCCTTCCCGTTGCCGCCCAGCCGCGTCGCATCCAGCCGGTGATGCGCAAGCACTTGCACGCAAAACGAGAGCTGCACAAACCCCATGCACAGCGCCAAGCCGACCGCGATGCCAATCACTGCCGGCGGGTGCCACAGGCGTGGCGAAACCGACTCCGGCGACAGGTTCTGCAGAGCAAGCACCGTAGCACCGGCAAGCACCACGGCGGCGAGCAGCGCCAACGGTGCAAGCGCTGCCGCGCAAGCAACGCTCCGACGGACGAGCCATCCCGGCCCCACGTCACGCAAGATCCGAAAGGGGCCGCGAAGCAGCGACCACGCACTCGGTACGTTGCTGGAGGGGCTCGCTTCGTTCATCAAGTTCCCCTTTGCGCAGCGGCTCACGGTCCGAACGAATGTAGCTCCGGTGCATCCGGATACAGCATACAAGACGAATGAAAGCGCGGCGGCTCAGTCTAGAAAGCGAAGGTGGAACGGTTTCCTCGGCGGACCCTCGGGGTCACGTCAACGAGCATACCCGGCAAAACGGTCAACGACACCCCGCGGCATGTTTGGCCCGTGGGTCGGCGCAGGAGACGCGTACGCTCCACGGGCGAAGCCCGTGGGCTTGCATCGCCGACGGTTCCCCAACTTGGGGAGGCACGGTCGAGCAATCCCGGTTCTGGACGGTTGCGCGTACTTTGTCGTAAGGTGGCACGGCGGCTCGTTGCTCCCTCGCCTGAAGGTCCGGTTGGTATGCGCTACACTCAAGACGAGTTGTTCGCCTATGCGTTGCGCTGGCGCGGCCTACTCACCGACGATGGTCTGGATCAGCTCGAAGACGAACTGGACGCGAAACTCGCCGCCGGCGAGGAGAACGTCTCCTTGGTCGAGCTCGCCCAGCAACGCGGCTTTGTCAGCCCCGAGGTGCGGGTTGAGTTGCGCGGCTGGTTTCCATTGATCGAGGCGCGTATTGATGGCGAGCAACTGGAGGGACGGCTCGAGGCGCTCGGTGCGAGTGAGGCGCACGTCGACGCAGCGTTTGACGAACAGTTCGACATCTTCGTCGAAACCGGGGAGGTGCTTTCATTGCCCGCGGTGCTCCAGCGAAATGGGGGGCTCACGGCGGAGCAGGCGGCCGAGCTTGAGCGGTGGTTGGCGGCGGCGCATGATTCGTCGAGTGCGCGACAGGAGCAGGTGTTGCCGCCGGGGCAGGATCCCGACGAGACGGCCGTTGCCGGGCCGACGGTTCAACAACGACCTCGCGAGGCGGACCCCGACGAAACGAGGCCGGGCTCGCCGGAAGTGCGTTCGGAGCCCGCGTTGGAGGAGGCAGGTCCGTACTCGACACCGCCAGCGGAATTGCCCGTGCCGGATCTTGTGGAACTCGACGAGCCGCCGGAAGTGGAGGAGTCGGAGGACCCTCTCGATTTGACCGCGCAGCTACAGGCGCTGAACGTCGAGGGGCCGCCGCAGCCGTTGCGCGACCGAGGCGTTTCGTTGGGGGAGAAGTACGAGCTTTACCGGGAGCTTGGCCGCGGCCCGGCGACGGTGACGTACCTCGGAGTGCAACGGGGGCTCGACCGACTCGTCGCAGTGAAGGTGCTCGTCAGCGAGCTTGCCGGCAACGCGTCCGTTTCGAGGGAGTTTCAATCCCGGGCAACGCGTACCGCACGGGTCGCGCACCCGGCGCTGACGCAGATATACGAAGTCGGCATGCACAAGAACCGTCCGTTTCTCGCGCGCGAGTACGTCGACGGACGGACGTTGGCGCAGCTGCACAAGCGCAAGGGCAAACTCCCACCGGGCCTCGTGCTCGAGTGGTTGCGCACGCTCGTCGAGGCATTGCAAACGGCGGCGGAGCAGGGCCTGAGCCACGGGGACCTTTCGCTTGGCCAGATCTATCTGGTACCCGCCGACAAAACGATCAAGCTAACCGGCCTCGGCCTCGCCGCCGCATTCACGCCCCCAGGCAAGAAGTACCGTGGACAAGCGCTGACCTCGCCGCATTTTTGCGCGCCCGAGCGGCTCGACGGTTCGGAGGGCTCGCCCCTTGCGGATCAGTATTCGCTGGGTGTTTGCGCGTATACGTTGCTTTCGGGCTCTTACCCGGTGGGGGGCAAGAAGCGTGCGGAGGTGCTCGAGGGACACCGCAAGGGGAACTTTGCGCCGCTCTCGACGGTTCTCGGTACGCAGGTGCCTCCGGCGCTGAATGCCTTGGTGATGCGGTTGCTGGCGCGGGAGCCGTCGCAACGTTTCGAGAATTACGAGGCCCTGCTCGAGGCGTTGGATGCCGCCTCGCAACAGGTGGTGGCACCGTCTCCGCCGGTGGTTGCGGCTCCGCCGCCGGTGGTGCCGGGTGGCGCGGCGGCAGAGGGGGCGGCACCGCAGCAGAAGGGGCCGAAGCGCCGTCGAAGTGCGCGGCGTGTCGGCGGGGGAAGCGGCGGAGGGGCTCGTCGTGGCCGGCGCCCTCGCCTACCAAGGGGGCCGTCTCCGCAGCAGGAAGCACCGCCGCCGCATCCGGCACCGCCACCGCCGCATCCGGCACCGCCGCATCCGGCGCCGCAACAGGGACCGCCGCATCCGGCACCGCCGCCGCATCCGGAACCGCCGCCGCATCCGGCACCGCCGCCACCGCCGCATCCGGCACCACCGCAACAGCCGCCCGCACAGCGACCCGAGGCACCGCGTCGCCGTCGCCGTCGTCGTTAACGACACAAGGCGGGGAGTGAACGAGCTTCGAATGCACGGACGTGCCGCGCATGGGAAATGCGTTCCGAGGCGAGCGCAGGGCGTCAAGCCCCGCGACGAGAGTACGTGCCATGATTCGCGAGTACCGCCTTTTGGCCGCGAGCCAGCGCCAAGCGCGTTCCGCGGTTTCGGATTCGGGGACGTATACAAGTTGCTGCGTCGTATCCCCGTAGCCCCCGGGGTGAAACGCAACCGCGACCTCGCACGAATGCACGTTCCCTGCTCGGAGCCGACTCGCGGCCAAACTCGTGTCTTTCCCGCAGATCCGGAGCTGGCGCCCTGCGCGTGCGCAGAACACTGTGTCTGGGTTCACTCGGGTACGCGCGTGGCCGGTCACTGAAGACCGACTACCAGCGACTCCCTACGGCAACGCGCCGAAGGCGGTCGTTGCGCTGTGTCGTATGGTTTCACAGGCCTGTGCTCGTGCTCTGCACAACGCGACACTCGGCCACAAGCCGTGCATCTGGACGAGCAACTCGACGCGTTTCGGGGCGGCGGCGAGCGCGCTGCGAACGTGAAAATGCTGCAACCGCTTGAGCGTGTGCACAAAGGTACGTTGCGCGTCGAGTTCCATGTGCAGGCAGCCGACGAAGTCAATCACCACACCATGCACCCCCAGCAGCACGGCCTTGTGCGCGGCCTGGGCGAGTCGTTGGCCGCGTGCTGCCGTTACGACGTCCCCGCTGACCAACACGGCCGTTGTGCCGTCGTCGCTCAGTTCAACGCCGTAGGCGAGGTGCAACCGCTCTCGGCTGACCGTGGTGGTGTTTTCGCGTCGGGTCGCCGTGGTTGAGGCCGGCATCTCGTTGCCCCGCCGGTCGAGCGCCACCTCGTCCGACTCGGGCAAGGTCATCAAGGACGTGGCGGCCTGCTCGGGAAGCCCGCCGTTAGCCGGCTTGCGCGCCACCAAACCTCGAGCCAGCGGCAGCGGCGTGGGCATGTGTCGTGCGTATATACGGCGCGTCGTCACGTGCCGGGGGCTCTTTTCGTTGCCGTGCAAGGAAGCCAGTTCCTCGTCCACCTCGTCGAGACTCGGGCGCTCGTTCGGGCGTTTCGCCGCCATGCACGTAAGCAACCGCTCGAACCGGGCGGGCAACGTGGGGCGCTTCTCGGAAAGGCTCGGAAACGGCTCCTCGAGGTGGCGGCAAAACACCTCGGCTTTGTTGAGCCCCGCATACGGCTGCCGGCCTGTCGCCGCCTGGTACAACACACACGCCAGCGCATACACGTCCACGGCCGTCGTCGCCGGCTCCCCCATCACCTGCTCGGGGGCCATGTTGCTCGGCGTGCCAATCACCGCCCCGGGTGCGGTGAGGTGCCGCTCGGTGTGCAGCTCTTTGACAATGCCGAAGTCGGCGACCTTGATCCAGCGCGTCGTCCCGCGGGTGCAGTGCCGCCAGAGAATGTTTTCCGCTTTCACGTCGCGGTGCACAAGTCCCGCTTCATGCGCGTGGGCGAGTCCGGCGACGACGTGGCGCCCCAGCTCGACAATCTCGGCAAGGCCGGGTAACGGACCGTGGTCGCGCAGTCGCTGCGAGAGGGAGCCGCCGTTGCACCACTCGAGCACAATGCAGTCGAATGTCTCGAAGCGCACGAAGTCGCGCATGCGCACGACGTTGGGGTGGTCAAGTTGCGCATATGCGCGTGCCTCCCGTTCAAAGCGCGAAATGGCCCGCTGAGGATTGCGGCGCGAGGCGAACGGCAACACTTTGATCGCGGCATACTCGTAAAGCTCGGGGTCGTAGCCGAGATACACCGTGCCCATGCCGCCGCGTCCAATGGGGCGCAAGACGTGCCACTGGCGGACCATGAAACCGACGGGTAGACCGGCGGCGGGGTCGAGCGAGCTGGGGGCGCGTAGCCGGCCCGACGGGCTGCGTGGCGGACTCGACGTTGCGGTCAAGGAAGGGGCGGGCACGGACAGGATGGAGGATGTGTCGTCGTTGCGTGCAGTGTCGTTCGTCGCCTGATTGGCCGTTGCCAGCGGACGCTCGCGGATTGGCTCGGCGCGTCGTCGTCGTGGCGTCGGCGGCCGCCGGCGCGGCACCGGTCGAGAGCGGGGCACCGGCCGCTCGGGTACCTGTTGCACCGCTTCCACTTCCTCGAGCGTCGGCGGTACGGCGAAAGGTTGCGGCACCGGGGGAATCAACCGCGAACAGACCCGCAATTCGTCGCCGTGGCACTGCGGACACAACACCTGCGAGCCGTGCCACGCCAAATCCGCGCCGGTAAGCAGCGCCTTGCATGCCATGCACTGCCAGTGCGACTCCGCCGTCGCCGCCGCCACCGCGCGAAGCAGGCTACGGCTCATCAAACTGCACTCCACGACCCACTGCTCAAAGCGACGGGCGTGCTTCGGGGTCAGCGCTTCGCGGATGGACTGGGCATGTTCGGCAGAGAGGAACCGGAGCTCTTGCGCAAGCTCCAGTAACAACAATGCTCGGTGCATAGGCAGGCAAGACGAGAAGGACGAAATGTGCAAGTAGCAGCAAGTGCAAGCGTGCGACGCAGCCACGGGGTAGTTGGACCGGCTGCACCGGAATCCCTTAAAGCCCGGCGCCCGACGAGGCTTCCCATACCCCCAAAAATTTCGGTCATTCTTCGATCAATGCGCCAATTGTCACATGCGACCACCACCAACGAGTACA
This sequence comes from Planctomycetota bacterium, assembly GCA_007127275.1. GTDB lineage: Bacteria > Planctomycetota > UBA8742 > SKZP01 > SKZP01 > SKZP01. Next base: position 122 of record SKZP01000689.1, on the reverse strand, counting down.
GGTGCGAATCTCGGGCCGTGTGAGGGGGAACACAACGGGTTAATGATATGAGGCAGGGAGCGGATGGTCGCAAACGCGGGTAGCGAAGGAGCGTCACTTATGGGTTTCATTGACCGCCACCG
>SKZP01000320.1 GCA_007127275.1 Planctomycetota bacterium | reverse complement strand
GTGAGACGGTCAATTTGTTCGCCGAGTACGGGCCGCTCGAGTTTTGGCGGCCGGCGGCGTGGAGCGCGTGGAACGACGAGCTTTCGAAGTGGTTCGTCTGGCGAGTCGTGCAATCCAGTTTCGTCGTGCTGGCCATGGCAATCATCGGCACGCTACTCGGCATTCTCGCCGCCATTGCCCTGACCTACCCGCATTCGATTGCCTTCCAACTGGAGAGCCGCCAATTCACTGGCGAGCGCGTCCCGTTATGGGTACGGCTGCAACGCTTCGTTGCCTTCGTCGTTGCGCGCCTGACGGGGCTCTTCGCGCGCGGTGTCCCCGAGGTGGTTTGGGCCATTCTGCTCATTGCGTTCTTCGGCCCGACGCTGGTTGCCGCTACCATTGCACTGGCCATTCACACCGTGGGTGTGCTCGTGCGCGTCTTCAGCGAAACGGTGGACAACATTCCCTACCGCCGCTTCGAGAACTGTTTCATGGGCTCGCGCATGACCTGCTTCGGCTACGCCGCCGCACCGATTTCCTGGCACACCTGGATGACCTACGCCTTCTTCCAGTTCGAGAGCAATGTGCGCATGGCCATTGTGCTCGGCATGATCGGCGTAGGCGGCCTCGGCTTCTACTTCGACCTGCACTTCGGATGGTTCAACTACGACGTCGCCAGCACCTACCTGATCATGATGATCCTGCTGACGATCATCATCGACCGCATCTCCCGCGCCCTGAACATCTCCCGCGTCACCCGTTGACACAAGTGCTTCGCGTCAAGTTGGTCGAGCCCCGAGCGGTCGAGCCGTACCGACGGCCTCCTGCGGGAAACGGTCAAACGGGAAGCGAGGACGCAAACTAGACGTTCGCAGAAAGCGAGCGGGGGCGCAGCGGGTGTACCAGATACTCAACCATTCAGTAGTGTCGCGTTGCACAGGTTCGGCGACAGTTTATCCTGCAGGTGGATGGTTCGGCAGGCATGGCTCGCTGACGAAACCGTTACCGACTCAGCGCAACGCGACATTAGAAGGCGGTGGACGAACTCGAACGAAGAGTGACCGACCACGAATTCGTAGACTAGGCCTCCGTGCCCGCCCAAAGTGTGCGTCGGTCGTGGTTTCCGCTTGCGCGGCCGTTCGACCGTGGCTCTCTCGCCGGGCACGGAGGCCCACCTTACGAATTCGAGGTTTGTCGAAGATGTACTTGTTCGTCCTCCACCTCTTATGGAGCTGCGAGGAAATCAATTCCGAAAGTTGAACGTCGCGAGCGAAGGCTCTGCAAGGCGGAGGAGGGTGAGCAGCGCAGACGTGACGAATCAGGTCGAGCCGCGCAACCGACGACAACGAAGCAGAGCCGAGCGCAGTAGCTCACCTTCGGAGGTAACTTTCTGACAGCTCCTTAGCCTCGCTTACCATATGCGAAAGTGCGACACGCTTCCCAAACTCCCGCCGCAGCCCATGCGAACCCTTACCGTCGCAGTATGCACGGCCGCGCTGCTGCTGCTCACCCTGCTCGGCGGCGGCGCGGCCGTTGCCGAGGTCCGCTTCTTCGCCGAGGCCGAGGCCGGTGCTGCCACCGTGCAATACAACAACATTCGCATCCCCGGCGACGACGGCACCCGCATCTCCACCACCGACGACCTCTCCTTCGACCCCTTCGCCACCATCCGCCTCCGCCTCGGGCTGTTAGTCGACAACACCCACCGCATCAGCCTGCTCGCAGCCCCCCTGCAATACAGCGCCTGGGGCGAGCTGCCCCGCGAGACCCGCTTCGAGGACACCACCTTTCCCGAAGGCGAGTTCGTCCGCCTCGCCTACCGCTTCAACTCCTGGCGCCTCACCTACCGCTACGAAGGCAGCTTCCCCCGCACCCCCGACCTACGCCTCGGCATCGGCGCCACCGCCAAAATCCGCGACGCCGCCGTCTCCCTCCAAGGCGACACCGGCCGCGACGAAAAAACCGACCTCGGCTTCGTCCCCCTGATCAACCTCTACCTACACTGGGAAATCACCGAAACCGCCGGCCTACGTTTCGAACTAGACGGCCTAGCCGCCCCCCAAGGCCGTGCCTTCGATGGCCTCATAGCCGCCACCTGGCGCCCCACCGAACGGGTCGAACTCTACCTCGGCTACCGCGCCCTAGAAGGCGGCGCCGACAACGACGAAGTCTTCAACTTCACCTACATCCACTTCGCCGTCCTCGGGATTGGCCTGCACCTATAGCGCAGCCATCAACTGAACAAGCACGACAGTCAAGCGAGCGACCCCAACCGGCTTACTCGTCACGCCTTTGACGCGCCCTCCGTCTCCGGCGGCACGTCCCAAGCACCCATGTTCGGCATCTCCTTGGCGTACTCGAATGAGTTCTCCTCCTCCGCCGCTCCCCGTTGGCGTCCTTGTCGTTTGCCGGGTACGCCTTGTTCCGGGCAACTGCGAGCGTGCCGCAGAACCCCAGTAGAAGCCACAACGTGCCGAGGAGGGCGGGCGGTAGAAGTACGCAAGACGGTCCGTGCGGCTCATGCGGGGCAATTTCGCCGACCCATTCACGTGGGACAGACTCCTCCGCCTCCCCCTGTCACAACATTTCGCGGGCGGCCAAAACCGGCTGTCCCGCGAGTGCGCGAAGGGTTAGCGAACGACCCCTCCCATTCGGGCCACGCTCGACGTTGGGCGCGCCGGAACGGAGCGCGGCGCCACGAACGCGCTTGAATTGGACCTCTTAGGCGTTGGCGTCGAGCCACGGATCGATGACGCCGAAGGTGTCGCAGGCCTGCTCTAGCTGGGTGTAGCCGGTGGTGCGGCCCTCTTTCCACTGCTTGAGCCCTTCAAGATCGAGCAGCGGGCGCACCTTGGGATCGTCGTAGCTCATGCCGAGCAAGATCTGCGAGAAGCGCGCTTCCGTCTCCGTGTCGACATCTTCGAGCAGGGTGAAGTTGCAGTGATCGAACGGGGCGGATTGCGTGAGGATGCGCGAGGCGCCCTGCATGATCGTCCCTTCCTTGCCGAAGACGAGGTGGTTGGCATCGAGAATGCATGCCGCGTCCACCTCGCCGCCCATCAGCGCCTCGACGGCGTCGCGCTCCCCGCCGACGTGATCGCCGTGCTTGCCGACCATGATGTCGAAGCGGCGCACCTCGAAGTCGCGACCGGGCTCGAGCCCTTGGCTGTGTAGGTGCATCAGCGGAATCAGCGTCGCCTGCGGCGAGTCGAGGGCACCCGTGGCGACGGTCTTGCCCTTGAGGTCGGCCACCGTGTTGATGCCGCTGTCGCTGCGGACAATGATCACGCTGGTCAGGTCCTGATCCGTATCGCGCATCACCCCGGCACGCGCTTGGCGGCCGCGGCGCTCGGCGAGGCGCCGTGCCTCGATCCAGGCGAGTGGCGAGTTCCAGGCCGCGTGGAGCCGACCTGCGAGGTGGCTCTCTACTTGCGTTTCGTAATTCGAGAAGAGGACAAAGTCGAACGGGAAGTCCCGCTCACGGAAGTACTCCTTAAACCCTTCCCAGATCGTGACCACCTTCGCATCGTAGGCCACGGCGCCGACGAGAAAGGGCTTTTCCTTGTTGATCTTCAGGTTCATCACTTGCTCCGTATCGTTGGTCATCTTCGAGAAACGGCCGTATCAAGGGGCCGTATAGAACATCGCATCCGGGCCGATGCATTAGCCGAAAAGCTCCATGCCGGTGACCGCTTTGCCGATGAAGTCGTAGAGCACGTCGGTGGTCGGCGCCATGATGATCGCCGCTTGTGCGTCCCGGAAGCGCCGCTCGACACCGACCTCTTTGCGGTAGGCCGCGCCGCCGCAGACGCGCATGCCGAGTTGGCCGACTTCGACGCTCTCCTCGCCAGCGAAGGCCTTCACCTCGAGCACGCGCAGCATCGCGTCCTCGCGGCCGGCCTCCAAAGCGCTGATCGTGTCCAGCCACAGGCTGCGCACCATGTCCGTCTTGCCCCGCATCCGCGCGAGGTAGGCGCGAATCGTCGGCAAGTCGGCGAGCTTCGAGTCGAGGTGCTGATATCCCGTGCCGGCACAGTGCGCCGAGGCATTCTGGCTGATTGCCTCCATCAACCCGATCGAGCAGGCGGCATTGAGTACCGAAAAGTTCGGCAGGACGTTGCTCATCATTACATCGAAGCCCTGGCCGTCCTCGCCGAGGCGGTTGCCCGCGGGAATCTTTACGCCGGTGGCGCTCACCGGCGTCGAGTCGTTGCCGCGCAGGCCGAGGCCGCGAAACGGACCGGGGCTCTGCAACCCCTCCGCCTCGCGCGGCACGAGCCAGATCGTGCTCATCCCCTCGGCCGCACACGGTTGGCTTGACCAGACATAGGCCGTGGCATAGTTCGCCGAGGTGATCCAGCTCTTCTTCGCATCGAGCGTGACGTGGCCGTTGTCCGCCTTGGCCGTGCTCAACGGTGCCCAGAAGTGGCTGCGCGAGCCGGCCTCGCTGAAGGCGAGCGTGCTGAGGTGTTTGCCGTTGGCGACGTCGCGGCGCGTCGCTTCGTCGCCGTATTGTTCGATCACGAACACGCCGCTGTAGTGCATCGCGAGGATCATCGCACTCGAGCCGCACTCGCGGGCCAAACGCTCGATCACCGTCGCGGCGTCGCGCAACGTACCGCCTTTGCCACCGAATTCGCTCGCACTGACCAGGCCGCCGAGTCCCGACTGCAAAAATGTATCGACCGTTTCCTGCGGGAAGCGCGCGTCTTCGTCGACATTCGCCGCGTGCTTGGTGGCAACCGCGGCTACGCGTTCCAGTTCTTGCGTAAAGTCTGTCATGGCGCTCATAGTCCTGTTCTCCGAGTCACGGGGGTGCACGGGGGATTACGGTTGTCGTGGCTGAAACCGGCAATGCCAGCGCACGCCGCGCCTCGGCTTGCGAGACGGGGCGCTGCGGCAGCGAGTCTGTTCGGAAGGCAACCCTTGCCTTCGCGGATGTGGTTCACATGAAGTTGCGTGTGTGCATCGCACTTAGCTCCGCGGCATCGTCTGGGGTGAAGCCGAGCTGCTCGAGGCGGCGCCGGCGGGATTGGTCCATGTCCTCTTTGAGTTCGAGCACCTTGCGGTAGCCCTCGTCGAGCGCGTCGATCTCCCACGAGCCAGCAGCGAGCAGCAGCAGCGCGTCGAAGACCTCTTCGTTGAGCCCCGCGGTATGTTCCAAGGCGGCGTGGCGTTGGCGAATCGCCGTGGCGAGTTTCTCGCGCATCGTCGGATCGAGCGTGACGTGACGGCGCAGGTGGGCCATGCCGAAGGCGACGTGGCGCGCCTCGTCTTGGGCGGCCAGGTGCGAAATGCGCCGGGTGATTGGGTCGGGGGCGTGGTCGCGCAGAAAACGCAGCAGCGAAAGGAAGCTGCCCTCGCCGAGCACGCTCAACAAGAACGAGGCCATCGCGAAGTCGGCCTCGTCGTAAAGTGTCTTGAGCGATTCCTGGCCGCCTGCGGTGGAGAGACCGAGCTCGTCGCGCTTGAGCAGACCGCGACGCGTGAAGACCTCGACGTGGCGCGCTTCGTCGGCCGCTTGGATTGCCAGCAGTTGCATCACCTCGCGAAAGTGCGGGTGGATCTGCGCGAGAAACTTCGACGGCACGACCAAGGCGGCCATCTCGTTTTCGATCAGGTAGGTCATTACCTGCACGACCGCGTCTTCGACCTCCTCGGGCAACTCAAACGGCTCGTCCCAGTCGACGGCGGTGTTCGGATCCCACTGCGCGGCCAGCGCCTGGTTGTAGATGCGCGGCACCTCCTCCGCCCACAGCTCGTCACGCTCGTTGAGCGAGAAATCCCACTCGGGCGCCCCTCGCTCCACCGTCGCACTGCGCCCGGCCACGCCCCAGAACGCCGGCGGCTGCTCGACCAGCGAGCCCTCCTGTTTCGGATCGGCACCACCGCTTTTCTCGGCCTCGCGCCAGCGCCCGACCTGGGCAGCGCCCCGCCTCACCAGCGCCACCAGCGGTGAGCCTTGCGGCCCCGGCTGCGAGCGCGCCTCCTCGCCAAGTTCGCTCGGCCACGTCACCGCGTGACCCTGTTGGCGGCACCAGCCCCGTAAGTGGACGGGCAACGCCTCGTCCGAGCCGTAAACGGCAACCGTCGCCCCGACCGGCACAAGCCCAAGGTCACGCTTCAACAGCAAGTGCCCGCCACGATCAAATCCAAGCGAGTGAAGATCAAGCTGCTTCGCCGGCGTACCGGCCACACCAAGGTCCGTCGACATACCAACCTCCTACAACCAAGGCAGATGAACGCAGAACAGTGTAACGCAGCAGGACGCTTAGCAACACGTCGCGACGTCGGTTTCCTCAGTTCGCAACCGGCACTGACTTTCTTCGATTCTTGCTTGCAAATCTCCCCATAATTGACTATGCCAAGTGCGCGAAATGGAGGCTCTCGCTCAACTGGAGGCGACCGCTCACCCGGAAGCCTCCAGTGGATTTTGCAAAATTGCCATTCTATGCATCAGTAATCTCAGCTGTTATTGCGATCTCGGTCCTGGCTGGCTATGCGCATGCAGTTACTCTCGATTCAGCCAACCAAGGCACACACGTATTGTACAGAGTGGAATGGGAGTCCCTCTCTCGGCACATAAACGGAGTTCACGGCAACTCCTGCCTCGAATCTCCTACCGCCTAAAGTTGCGCAAGAGTTTACCTATAAACTCGGTGATCGGGCCTGGTATCGGCAGGGAAGAAGGCGCGGTGGTTGCCGAAGTCGATGGCGAGGAAGAACGGATTGACGCCTCGATTGGTCTGCTGTTTCCCGTCATCGGGGACGAGCCAACTCCAGGTTTCGGCGGCTTTACAATCCACTCCGATCCGGAGTCGAAAGAATTCGTTATGTACCTTCCACCCGGCGAGTACGACCTGTTCGCCGGGGAACAGGACGGCGAAGATGATTTCGAAATCAGCCCCCGGGGCCAACGCGTCAAACTGATGGCCGGCCAGCAGAAAGAAGTCACATTCACGGCAACACCGCGAGATCAGTGATTGATCGCGACGTAGAAGCGAATTCTACGGTCGGGTGAGTTCGCGGTGAAGTACAAAGCTGTGCGTGCCGAGGTCTGCGGGTAAACGTTGTAGCCGCGAGGCATCAACGAGCGCGCTCCGCGTTTTCGGATTCGGGGACGTATACAAGTCTCGCTGCGACGGCGCATTCATTCAGCGTGCCACTTGCTCGCCGACGGTTCCTGACGGGTTCGTTGCGCTCAGGGCGGGCGCGGTGGCTCGCCACCCGACCGACAAGTGGGGGCGCCACTTGCTTGCAACGCGATGCCTCGTGTACTGTTACGTTTGCAACGTTTGGCCAGATTGTGGATTTGACCGGTCACTTTGCGGATGACTCGCCCGGAGTACGAGAGCGACCCATACCACGAGACGCCGGGCGGCGAGGGTGCGACTGCGCCGGGGGGCGAGTTGCCGGCACCGACCGGGGAGATTGCGTTCGACGCCGAGTTTCGCTACGCCCCCGAAGGGGAGGTTGCCCGCACGGTGGTGATTGCTTCGCCCAACGTGCCGACGCTCGCCCACCTCACCGCGGTTTTTGCGAACGAAACGAAATGGCGCTTGCGGGTTGCGCATACGCCGCAAGGACTCGAACAATGCGTGCAAAGCGAAGACGTGCGCCTCGCCATTGCCGACGAGCGGTGGCTCGACGACCGCACCGTCGAGCTGTTGCACGCCACCGGCGTCCCCGAAACCGGCACCCTTTTCGCGCCAATACTCTCCGGCGCAAGCGTTCTCGAGGCGTATTCCTGGCTCAAGC
>SKZP01000275.1 GCA_007127275.1 Planctomycetota bacterium | reverse complement strand
CGCGGCGGGGCGCAGGCGGCGCGGGTTCAACTCATCGAGGCTTTCGGTTCTGCGCTGGCCGATCCAGGTTCGCTCGGGACCTGTGACGTACCAATGCGTCACGGGGCGCTCGTCGGGAATGACGCGCATGGCGTGCGGGCTGTTGGCGAGCACGTAGTCGGCCAGCGGCTGCGCCTCCTCGGCCTCGCCGCGAAAAACATCGTAGCCGCGAACTTCGTCCGTGGGGGCCTGCTCGTAGAGCTCGGCGAGGTTGCGCCAGGCATTGCGTTGCCAGTCGATCATTTCGCGCTGCCGCGCCGTGCGCTCGGTGCTGACCGCCCACGGGGCGAGCAATTCATACGCGTCGCGGAAACGGCCGACCTCGGCGAGGCTGCGGGTGACGAACAACACGTCGCCCACGAGGCTGCGCGACGGCGTCAGGTCGCTGACGACCTCGACGACGTCGTCGTAGCGCTGCGCGTCGAGCAGCGCGAGCATCTCCAGTTTTACGAGCGCGTCGAGCACTTCTCGGCGGCTCTCCTCGGCGCGCACTTCACGGATGACGCGAACGGCCTCGTCGTGCAATTCCGAGGCGAGCAGGATGCGCACGATCGCCACAATCGCCGCTTCGTCGCGATGCGGCGGGTCGATCGGCACGGGGCGGTCCACAATCGTGGCGAGATCCTCGTCGCGCAAGGTGCGGTAGCTGCCACGCCCTTGCATGGTGATGTAGCCGGGGATTCGGTTGTCGGCGCGCGAGTGAAGCCCTCGATGCGTGGCCACGAGCGTGGTGCGCAATTCGTCAGGTTCGAGCATCGAGCCGTCGTAGTGATGAAAGCACATCACGTAGCGCAACGGAGAGTTGCCCGAGGCGACGAGCACTCGTTCCCCGTCGTCTCCCTCGAGCAACCGGCCGTGTAGGCGCACCGAGTTGTCCCGCATCGGCGTGTCGCGTACGGGATGGTCGAGCCGCTCGAGCGTTCCGTCGGTGTAGCGAAACAGCATGATGTCCTCGCTCTCGATCGGCTGGCCGAGCATCTCGAAGTGGAACGAGATCGAGAACTGCAACGGTGAGGAAATGGCGATCAGCGGCCGCTCGCTGCCGGGGTCGTCGATCAGCATCGGGTTGCCGTCGCCGACGCGCTGCTCGTACATCGGGGCGAAGTGGTGCGCCGAGGGAAGGTACTCGAAGACCTCGAGGCTTAGCTTTGCCCACATCCCGGCAGAGATCAGCACCTCGGGGTGTCCGTCCCCGCTCAAGTCCTCGGCGAAAAGGCCGCGGATTTCGCTGTTGAAGAAGCGGGTCACGGGGAGCACGTCGCCGAAACGTCCCGGCTCGTCTTGAAACACGGCGAAGACGCGGCAAATGCGGGATTCGAGGCCGCGTGTGCCGGCGATGGCAATGACGACATCCTGAAGGCCGTTGCCGGTGAAGTCGGCGGTGGCCACTTCGCGCAAACGGCTGACGACCTCCGGCACCGTGAAGGAGGAGACCTCGCCGCTGCCGTCAAGATTGGTGGTAAAAAAGATACGGTTGAGTTCGTCCTCGCGTCGGTCCGCCTCCTGCTGAAAGACGAAGAGCGCACCGGGCTCCTCTCGATCAGGCATGAAGTGCACCGGGGTGTGGCTGCTCAGGCGCCACCGTTCGGGGTCTTCGCCGGGCATCAACCGCTGGAGGATTCCCTCGATCGGAGCCTCGCGGATCGCTTTCCAGCGATGCGGCTCGAGGCCGGGCTCCTCGGGGGGGACGGGCCGACGAAACCGAGTCACTTCGCTTCCGGAGCGGGAGACCGCGTCGTGAATGCCGTCGTTGTTCGTATCGATGCTGCGGGCAATCGTCGGGCCGGTGGCGGTGGTGCGGCGGAGCGCAAAGAGCAGGTCGCGCGCCTCTTGGCGGATGCGCCGTTCGGTCTCGCTGTCGAGCACCTCGCGAATCTCGGGGCGTAGCTCGCCGTCGAGCTGGATCAACTCGAGCAGCGCACGCAGTGCCATTTCCCGCGTCTCGACGTCGGTGTCGAACGGCGTCGCCGCACTCGGGCGCATCAGCGCGAGCGACTGCGCAAGCCCCAAGAGCGCCTCGGGGCGCAAACGCGGGTGCATATCCCCGAAGGCGGAAAGGGCCATGTGAAACTGCAGCGAGGCGAGGGTGGGATCGGCGCCGTCTTCCAGATTCACGCACCGCGCAAGCGTATCTGCCGCCTGCAACAAGAACGTCCGCCCCGCGGCGAGCGACTGCGGCTGCAGCATGAACGCGTCGGCGACCGCCTCGGCAAGCAGCGACGGATCCCCCGCTTCCATCGCCACCTGCGCCTGCCAGTACGCGAACTCGGAGACGGGCAGGTCCTCGAGTTTGGGCTCTTCGAGGTAGCGAGCGAACATCCGGCGGGTTTCGCGCGCCCCGGCAAGCGCCTCCGCCGGCAACTCCCCCGCGGGCTCCGGCAAGGCGGCAATCTCGGCCTCGATCCAGCCGCGAATCGCCTCGCGACGCGTCTCCTTCACCGTCTCCGGCATCGCTTCCGCCCGCTCGACGAGCTCCGGTAGATGCTCGTTAACCACCGCAGCACCGCTGACCCCGACGAGTCGCCGGCCGTGCTGTCCGTCGAACGCCTCGGCCGCGGCCAAGGCCTCCTCGTAGAGCCCCTCGGCGAGCGAGGCCTCGAGCGACTCGAGGGCCTCGCCGGCGCGTTGCATATCCTCGCGGTAGGGGGCGAGCTGTTGCTCCCGCTCCGCGGCGCGGGCCCACTCGAAGACGAACACCGCCGAAAAGGCCAGCAGCAGCACTGCCGCGGCAATCGTCGTCTTGAGCTTGTTCGAGCGGACCCAGATATAGGCGAGCTGTATGGGAGAATAATCGGCGGCACTGGTCGCCCGCCCGTGCAGGTAGGCGTCGACGTCCTCGGCGAGTTCGGTGGCGGTGCGGTAGCGCTTGCGCGGATCCTTCGCCATCGCCTTGAGCACGATCGCTTCGAGTTCGCGCGGCACGCGCAGCCCAGCCCGCGAGAGCCGCTTGTCGCGCTCAATCCGCTTGCGTGGCTCGAGAAAGCGGGCGTTCTCCACGTCCTTCAGGGTGCGCTCGACGTTCGTGCCGTCGAAGGCGCGGCAGAGCGTCAGCATCTCGTAGAGGATGACGCCCAGGGCGAAGATGTCGGCGCGGGCGTCGAGGGCGGCAATCTCGCCGCGGGCCTGCTCGGGCGACATGTAGTTGGGCGTGCCCATTACGTCACCCTCGAGCGTCCGGTAGGCGCCGCTTGCGCCGTCATCGGAAAGCGTCAAACTGCTCTGCTTGGGGGTGGCGGCGGCAGTGGCGCGGCGGCTGCTGCGCCCTTTGTGTCCGCGGGCGCGCTCCGAGCCACCTTTCTGGCTCGCTTCGTCCTCCTCTTCGCCGATCAGGCGGGCGAGTCCCCAGTCCATCACGTGGACTTCGCCGAACTCGCCGACCATGATGTTGTCGGGTTTCAGGTCTCGGTGGATGACGCCGCGGCTGTGCGCGTAGGCGAGTGCCTCGCACATCTTCGTGAAAATCTGCAGCCGCTTGACGAGCGGAAAGCGCTGCTCCCCCTTGCCGGCGACGACGTCCTTCTTGAGGTCGTTGAGCTTTTTCGTCAGCGAGTCGCCGCGCACGAGCTTCATCGTAAAGAAGACGCGGCCTTCCGGATCGAGGCCGAGCTCGTGGACGGGGGTGATGTTCGGGTGCTCGAGTTGCCCGGAAATCTGGGCCTCGCGGGTGAAGCGCACAAGCGTCTCCGGGTCGGAGGCGTCGAGGTTCACCTTCATCGCGACCTCGCGGCCGAGGTCGCGGTCCTTCGCCGCCAGCACCGCACCCATGCCGCCGCGGCCAATCTCGTCGTGCACCTCGTAGCGCCCGCCGGAGACCGACTGCGGGGCCCCGGCGGACGGTGACGCGGCAACGCGCCGCTGCGAAGGCAGGTGCACCGCGGCCTCGGCGCCGATGCCGAGTTGGTCGGCGACGGTCGCGCGACCTTGGAGGGTGGGGGGGGCGTCGTCGCGTTGCCTTTCCACGTGCGTGGTCGGCGGTGGCGGCGTCGGCGAATCGCCGAGTGAAGCATGCGAGGCGTTTGCCCTTCCTTTGCTCCGCCGGGCACCTCGGGGCAACGTCAGCGGCGGCGCGTCCCTCGTTGTGGAAGAAGCGATGTCGTCGCTCGACTCGCCCCCACTGGAACGCTCGGCACCGCTGTGGCCGGTGCGGCGCGAGGTGGGATCCGGCTCGCCGGGCACGTTCGACGACGGGGAGGGGCTCGCCTGCGCGTGCTCGCCCGAGCGGGTTCCGGCGCCGCTGCGACCCGGGTCACGACTCGAGCGCCGAATGGTCGGCTCGAACGGGGCTGCCGCTTCGTCGGAGTGTGCCGGCTCCTTGGTCGACTGCGAGCCGGAGGGATGAAGGTCGCTGGAGGGGGATTGCGCCGGGGCGGCGGAATCCCCACCGGTGGGCGCCTTTTCGTCCTTGTGGGGCTTGAGGGCGGCTTCGCTGGTGGGTCTTGGGGCCTTGCGTTTGGGTACCGGCGCGCGCGGCGGTACTGGCCGGGCGCCAGGTCGGGGCTGGTCCCGCGAGGGGCTCTGCTCCCCCTGATGCGCGGGCAGCGTGTGCTCCGAGGAGGAGTTCGGCGGTTGGGTCATGGTGCGGACAGCGACAGAAACTACGAACGGGTGAACACGACAGAAGCAATCGTGCCAACAGGTTCATCATAGCCGACACACGGCCCACCGGCTAGAGAGGCTTCGCACCGAAGAAAGCGCCGGCGAATACATTGGTACCGGCGCAAGGCCACCGACCTCGTCGGAGGGTCGTATGCAACCATTCGTGATGTCGCTGGGATGAGGGGCGCTCAACGACGTTGCTCGTCGCGGTCCAACGTGCGGTGCATCTCTTGCGCGTCGCGCAGCACATCTCCCTCCAGCCCCACGCGGCGTGTCCCCGGCTCTGCCCGCTCCCACTCGACCAGAAGCCGAAGGGTTTCCCGCTCGACGGATTCGAGCCCGGTGAGCATCAAGTCGCGCTCTCCCCCTTCGGGCGGTGTCCACTCGACGAGGTGGCGTGCGGCCTCCAGGCTGAGCGAGCGCAGCCCGCGCAGCATCAGCCGCCGTTCGGCCTCGATCGAATCTCCCCAGCGCGCGAGGACCTCGGCGAGCGCGGGGGTGAGCGACTCGAGGCCGGTGAGAAACAGCGTTCGCGCATATCCCACGCCTTCCCCCCAAGAGATCAATACCTCGGCGACCTCGGGGTCGAGTGCGGGGAGTGTGCTGAAGTGCAGCATGCGCCAGCCGGGATCCCTCGCCGCCCATCCGACGAGCACCTCGGCAGTCTCGACGCTCAACTCCTCAAGCCCCTCCAAGCCGAGAAAGCGCCAGTCGCTCTTGCCGCGCCCCCAAGGTATCAGCTTTTCCGCCGCTGGCGGCGCGAGCGTCGGCATCCCCAACAGCAGCATGCGCGAGCCCGCCTGCCCGGGACGCCCGAAGTCTTGCCAGCCCGGCTCCATGCTCACCTCGCCCTCCGGAGTGGGCCAGCGAGCCAACTGGCTCGCCACTTCCGGCGTCAACTCCTCAAGGTCCGGCAGCACAATGGCCATGGCTTCCGAGTCCGCCAACGCAGCCGCCTCGCGCTCACTCAACTCGGTGACCTGGTGCAACAGCAAGGCGTGCCCCGGCACGTCTTCGACCGCTCTCATCTGACTGCCAAAGAGAATCTCCGTGCCGGCGAGCGCCTCGCGGTTCTCCTCGGAAATCAATTCGAACGACTCAAGGCTCTTGCCGGGCAACTCCCGCTCCGACTCGGGCGAGTCACCGCAGCCGACAACGAAACTCAAGAGCCACCCTGCAACGACCCATCTTTTCCAGAACATCTTCGTTGTGCCTTTGTGTTTCAGTGCGCCTTGCGGTCCCCCACGGCGAGGTATTCATCGTAACGGGCAGGACGCGCGACGGTCAATAATCAGACCGCGCATCGCTGACTCGTGGAAAGGTCACCGCCAGGCCCCCGGGCTTCGCCGTGGGGCGTACCGTCCGTGCCGGGTGCGACCCACGGGCGACGCCCGTGGGCTTGGAAGACGCAACTCGCCATTGTGTGTGGCGCATGGTATTCGCTTGCGTGGCGGGGTACTCTTGCGCCCCTTTTGACTGCGCGTCTTCGGTCTCGCCTTCCCGTATGGTTGCAAAAACGTGGCTGCGCTTCTGGGTGCTCGCGGCGATTTGGGGCTCGTCGTTTCTGTTCATGAAACTGGCCACTGCGCAGTTCGACCCCGTTACCGTTACCTTCTCGCGGCTTGCCGGCGCGGCAATCCTCTTCGCCGGCTTTTTGTGGCTGACCCAACGGTCGTTTCCGCGCGACCCGAAAGCGGCGCTTTCGCTCGTCGTCGTCGGCATGTTCAACACCGCGGTGCCGTTTACCCTGATCACTTGGGGGAACGAGCGCATCGACACCGGATTGACGACGGTGCTCATCAGTACCGCGCCGTTCTTTGCGCTGACGATCGCTCACTTCTTCCTGCGCGACGAAAAGCTCAACGCGGGCAAAATCCTCGGCCTTTGCGTCGGCTTTGCGGGTGTCGTTCTGCTGATGCAGCGTGCCGCCACCGCGGGGGAGACGGGGACGGTGCCGGTGGTTGCCGGGGCGCGGGCCGTTGCCGCGGGAGAGGGGCAGGCGTTGCTCGGGGCGGCCGCGGTCGTCGGCGGGGCGTTTTGCTACGGGGTCTGCCTGACGCTGATCCGTCGCTATCTGCGGGAGGTCGAGCCGATCCGCGTCGCCGGCTACAGCGTAATGATCGGCACCGTGGCGATGGTGCCGATCTGGCTCATGCTCGGACAATCCCTTCCCGCGGTGTCGGCGTGGCAGCCGCTGCCGCTGATTTCGCTTGCATTGCTTGCGGTGCTGCACACGGTCGTCGCCTACTTCCTCTTCTACGGCTTGATTGCCGTGTGGGGTCCCCGCGCCAGCTTCGTCACCTACGCGATGCCGCCGATCGGCGTGGCCCTCGGCGCCGTGGTGCTCGGCGAGCGCCTTGACTGGACGCTGCTTCTCGGGGGTGTACTCGTGCTCGCCGGCATCTACCTCGCCCAAACGGCGCACCGCCGCCAAGAACGCGCCGCCGTCGCCGCCGTCGCCGCCGCGGCGCCCACGGCTCCAGCGAGTTCAGCCCCCGGCGAAGCGGCCTCGCGCGATTGAGCGGAGTCCCGAATTGAGCGCAGTCCCGAGAGGTGGAGTGCGATGTGCACCGTCACTTGCGTAGCAGCCTCTTGAGGGCGACGACCAGGTAGACCCAGGCGACGGTGTAGACGAGGAGGAGCTGCACGGCGACACGGGCGAGGGCAATCTGGCCGCTGCGACGGTACGGGCCGGCGGTGTAGCTGCGCAGCCGCACGAGGTTGCGCTCGAGGACCGGTCGCAGGTGCTCGGGCATCTCGCGCGCGGGCCAGTGGTCGTATTGCTCCGCCGGGATCGGCTCGGCGAGCCGCACGGCAATGCGATGCGGATCCACCGCCAAGGGCCCCTTGCCGCGCGGATTGGTCTGCCCGGCGCCGTCCATGATCAGCGGCACAATCGGCACGCGGGAGGTGCGGGCGACGACCTCGATGCCGCCGCGAATGGGCAGAATCTCCCAGTCCCACGAGCGCGTCCCTTCGCCGAAGATCAACACGTTGTGTCCCTTGTGCAGCAGCGCCGCGGCATAGTCGAGCGCCCGCGTGTCCCGCCGGCCGCGGTACACGGGAAAGGCACCGAGAAAGCGAATCAGCGAGCGGAACACGGGAATGCGAAACAGCGCGG
>SKZP01000126.1 GCA_007127275.1 Planctomycetota bacterium | reverse complement strand
TCATCGGAGCGGTGTGGGTCGTAATGTCCGCGGCGCACCTCGATGCGTAAGTCCGTCAGCGGCACCTGCCCGGGGCCGCCGACAAAACAGGCGTGCAGGGCCCCCTGCTCAATTCCGTCGAGCGCCCACCGCGGCAGCCGCTGCTCCGGCGGCGTCATCGCGTCCGGAAAATAATAAAACGACAACCCCTCGCCGGGCTGAAGATGCACGTGCAAGAACACATCCGCAAAGCCGGGCCAAACGCTCTCCTCCTGCGTCGCCTGCACCACGAAGCCGACAGCGTGCATCACCTGCAGCGAAAACCGGAAGTCCCCCCGTGTCATCATCCTCGTCGTCGTGTGCGCAACGGCCCGCCCGGCTCCGCTCGGCGAACGGATCCTGCGGAGCACAAGATAACTTCTTCCCCTTCCCTGCAATCTTCCCGAAGCAAGCGCGGTTTGTGAAGACGCAGTGCAACAACCGAAACAAACGTCGGCGACCACCGCTGTCGTAGGTGCGCCTCCGCCTCGTGTGCAACAAACCGACCCGGGCACGTCCGCAAAGCGAGCGGTGCGCTACGTGAATGCGCGCCGTCGTACGCCGCTTGCGGGATGGATGGGAGGGGCTCGGAGTGCCCGTGGTTCCATCCAACCATTGCTGCTGCACAACAGCCGGCTGCACGCGGATCCCGCTGAGACTCTGGACCGGGAATCCCGTGGGAACTACAACGACGGGCGCCGCCCACATATGACGGCACGCACCTTGCGCAGTCCGCCACCCAGCAGCTTGTTTCGTTTTCACCCCGAGGAAGCCGCGGCATGGCCGAGCGCCCCGACCCTTCATATACCCCGGCCGACGCGCCGCGGCCGCATACGCCCGTCGAGTCCGAGTCTCAAGAGCCGCTCGGGCCGTCCACCGAGTTGACCGGCAACGCCGAGCACACGGTCAACGGCAGCGACAACGACAACGGCGCCGCCGAGGCCACCGCGCCCAAGGCGAAGGAGCCACGCGCCTGGGATTGGCAGGCCTTCAAGAAGTGGATCGCGATCGGCTGGCGCTACCGCTGGCACTTCCTGCTCGTCGTGCTCGTCTCCGCGGCGTATGCGGCGACCTCGCAGGGGCGCTTGCTGCTGATCAACCCGGTCGTCGAGCTGTTTCAGTCGGAGGGGGCGACGAACGAGGAGCGCTGGAAACAGGTCATCAAGCTCGTCGCGCTGCTCGTCGGCCTGACGATGATCATCGGCCCCTCCGGCTTTGTGCGCCAGTATCTCGGCGACTGGATCACGCAGCGCATCTTCGTGGACTTGCAGCGAATCATGCAGCGCCACCTCGTCTCGCTCGACATGAGCTTTTACATCCGCCACCGCCAGGGAGACCTGCTGACGCGAATGACGGCGGATTTGCGCACCGTGCTCAAGGCGATCAATTTCACGGCGCGCGAGTTGTTGATGCACCTGTTCATGTTCATCGGCGGCCTCGCCGTGGCGATTTACGCTTCGCCGCAGATGGCGCTGTTCTGCTTGCTCGGCCTGCCGATCATTCTGCTCGTCGAGCGGCTCTCGCGAAAAGTTCGCTACTGGTCGCGCATGGCCATGGCCGCGCGCGGCGAGGTCATTCAAACCTTGAACCAGAGCATGGCCGGGGTGCGGCTGATCAAGAGCTTTCGCACCGAGCAGCGTGAGATCGAGCGCTTCAATCAGGTGACGCGCTCCTGGTTCGACCGCGTCATCACCGCGGTGCGCTGGAAGACGCTGAACTACTCGGGACTCGACTTCCTCTACAACCTGCTCATTGCCGCGGTGATCCTCTTCGGCTCCTGGCTGACGATCGAGGGGCACCTCGAAATCGGCTGGTTCATCACCTTCCTGATCGCCCTCGTCGCCACCTATGACCCGGTCCGCCGGCTCACCCGTGCGGTCAACCTGTACCAGGAAGGTTTCGCGGCGAGCGACCGCGTCTTCGAGGTGCTCGACGTGCAGCCGGTGATTCGGGAGGATCCGGAAGCGGTGGCGCTGGAGGCGTTTCAGCGCAGCGTGCGCTTCGAGAACGTTCGCTTTTCCTACCTCGATGCGTACCGCCGCGCCCAATCACTGACCTACGAGGCCTCCGACGAGCAGGGCCGGCGAATCACGCTCGACGAAGACAAACTCGTTCAGTCGCTCGAGCAATTCGAGTTGCGCGAGATCGACTTCGAGGCGCACAAGGGCCAAATCACCGCCCTGGTCGGCGAGCGCGGCAGCGGCAAGTCGACAATCCTCGACCTGCTGCTGCGCCTATACGACCCCAGCGAGGGGCGCGTATTGATCGACGGCATCGACGTGCGCAAAATCCGCCACGACTCGCTGCACAAGCTCTTCGCGGTGGTCACCCAGGAGACGTTCCTGTTTCACGCAAGCATTGCGGAGAACATCGCCTACGGCAACCCCGAGGCCACCGACGAAGAGATCCGCCAGGCCGCGGCCGATGCGAACATTCTGAGCTTCATCGAGAACCAACAGGACGGCTTCGACACGCTCGTCGGCGAGCGCGGCCACCGCTTGAGCGGCGGCGAGCGCCAGTCCATTGCCATCGCCCGGGCGATCGTCGCCAACGCGCCGATCCTCGTGCTCGACGAGGCGACAAGCAACCTCGACAGCGTCAGCGAAAAGCGCATCCAGGACGCACTCGACCGCCTGATGAGCCAGCGCACCGTCTTCGTCGTCGCCCACCGCCTCTCGACGATCCGCAACGCCGACCAGATCCTCGTGATGCAAGGCGGCCGCATCGTCGAGCGCGGCACCCACGACGAGTTGCTCACCAATACCGGCCACTACCACCACCTCTTCACCACGCAGTTTGCGGGCCAGGACTCGTAGCCTCGCTCGAAGTCGCTGCTTGATCCGACGGTGCGACCCGCGCGCGGCGATTGGCTACCGCTTTGGCGGCTTGCGGCAAGCGATGAAGCGGCGGCCGGGGCGCAGCGCTTCCTCGAGCAGGTCGCATTCGAAGCCCGCACCCGTGAGCACCTCACGGAAAGTCTCGCGCGAAAACATCGTCAGCACGTGGCGCTCCGTGAAATGCTCCACGCCTTGATGCGGCACAGCGACGAGCCAGTGAAAGTCGAGGATGCTGCGGGCGCCTTGCGAACGCGACACCACCGCGCGGCACGCCTGGAGCCCCGACTCTTCGTCGCGCTCGGCCTGGGCGAAGGCGTGACCTTCCCGCCACGCCTCCGGCTCAACCCACGGGTCGATCAGCAAGACCCCGCCGGGGCGCAGAGCGCGCCAAAAGGCGGTTGCCGCTTCTTCGAGCGCCGCCACATCCGGCAGGTAGCCGATCGAGGAGAACAGACAGACAATTCCGTCGCAAGGCTCGTCGAGGCTGAAGGTGCGCATATCCGCCGTGAACAGCTCCACCGCCTCGCCGAGCTTTTGCCGTGCCAGCTTCAGCATTGCCGGGCTCACATCGAACCCGCGGACGCGATAAATGTGCTGGAGGTGCAGCAGGTAGCTGCCGGTGCCGCAGGCGGCTTCCACCACGTCCGCACCCTCGCCAACGCCGTTGCGCGCCAGCAGGTCGCGCACGACCTCGGCCTCGGCCGCATAATCCTTCCCGCGATAAATCAGGTCGTACAGCTCGGCGCGATCCTCGTAGACTCGCCGCTGTTCCTCAAACTCGCCGCGCGCATCCACAATCAACATCTCCGGTTCTCTCGGCCACACAGTGAACAGCCACGCGATAATACGGGCATGGCCATGCACAAAACCGAAAAAATCGTTGAGCCATGAAGGAATCCGCGCCGAGCTTCCTCGCGAGGAGCGCATGTCCCTGCGGTGAACCGTCTGCCACGGCTGGGGCGCTTCGCTATTCGGGCTCGAGCGTTACCTCAATGATTTGCTCGTCGCCGGGCTCGGGGGTGAAGCGAATCACTTTGTTGCGGTAGCCGCGCGTGGCTATGGTCGCCGTGTATTCGACGCCGACAGCGAGCCTCGGCAGGGAGACACCGACGACGTCGCGTGCCACTTGCGTTCGCGGACCGGAGAAGTCGTACCGAGGGCAATGGGTGCGGATCGATATGCGCCCCCATGAACTCGTGGTTTCACTCGAAGCGAGTTCAACGCGAAACGTCACCGAAGTGTGCGGCATCGCGAGCAGCGTCGCCTCGGCCGGCTCGTTTGGGTCGTCGTGCTCGATCCTGCGGCGCATATACGGAAAGTCCGCGTCGTCGACGGTGAGCCGAAGCAAGCCGGGTGGCAAGTCCTCGACGTGCGCCTCGCTTGCGACGCGTTTGTGCCGCACGACTTGTTCCGAATCGCCGTAGACTTCGATCTTCACTGGAACGGGTGTGGCGAGTCCGCCCCGCGCAGTAAGCCGAAGCGCGGTTCGCGTTTCGTGCTCCAGCGGCGGCAATGGCACCTCGCCGAGATCGTAACCGCCGTCGAAGTCGAACGGCTCGATGTCGTTGCGGATCACAAAACCGAACGTGACATTGCGCTCCGGCTCGACCTTGGCGCGGAAGCGTACGGTATTCCCGCCTCGTATGCGGCGAGAGTTCCAGAATTCGAAGCGACCTTGCGAGTCGGTCGTGGTTTGCTCGACGATGCGCTCGCCGCCTCGTTCTACCCAGGCAAGCGGCATATTCGCCGCGACACCGCCGTTTTCGTAGCGTAGCGTGCCGGTGAGCGTCGGGTGCGCCGGAGGTTGTAGGTACACGTCATGTTCGGCCACCTCCTCTGCGCCTATCTCGAACCAGTGGTCGCGACTTTCGCCGACGACGCGATCCTGCTCGTTGCGTTGCCTCACCCAGAAGCGGTATCTCCCCGGCGAGACTTGCTCGATGCGAAAGCGTCCCTCCTCGTCGGTCCAGGTTCTGTGCCGGGTGACACCATTGGAGGTGGCGAGCGCGATGCGTTGTTCCGCGAGCGGTTCGCCGTCGAGGCCGTACAACACCCCACGGACTTCGCTCAGCGGCGTAAGGACGGCGCGCAGTTGCACCGGCTCGGCGGACGGCTCGTTCTGCAAGCCCCGCTCGCTATACCTTCGATACGCGGGATGCGTCACGGTCAAGCCGACCCACGACGTGCCGATCGGCCCCAGCTTTGCCATGCCCGCCGCGTCGGTCTGCACCGTATCCAAGCGGCGCGAGACACGGCGCGGTTGAATCGAGACGGTCGCACCTTCGATCGGCTCCCCTTGCGAGTCGACGACCTCGACACGATACATCGGCCCCGCCTGCAGCGGGATTTCGCCGAGATCGACCGAGCCCCCTTTCGGAATCGTGACCTCACTGCTCCAAGGCATGTGACTCGTTACGTAGACCCCCACCGTATGCGTTCCCGGCCGTGGATGCGCAATACGGATTGTGCCGTCGGGCTCCGTCGTCACGACTTGATGATCCCTCATCCCGGAGTTCGGGCCGATCCAAACCGGAAACGCCGGAGTCCAACCGCGCCGCGTGGGCTCCTCGGGGGAGAACAACGGCTCGCCGCTTTCCGCGTCGATCAACCGCATCACGAGTGTGGACGCGGGCTCGAGGGCCAATTCCACTTCGAGCACCTCCCCTTGCAAGTCCCGCAGTCGGACCCAGTTCGGCGAGTAGCCGTCATGCTCGGCAAGGAGTTGCACACTCGAGGGTCGACGCAATTCGAGAAGCTCGGCACGACCGTCGCGATCCGTATGCGCCCGGCGGTCGCTGCGATATTCGAGAGACGTGCTGTCCCGGATGATGCTGCGCCAGAACAAGTGAACCGTGGCACCTTCAATCGCGGCTCCTGTTTCGTCGACGACCCGGACGTCGATGCGTGGCGAGCGGCTCAAGACGACGTCGACGCCGTCGAGGTGTTCGCCAGCGGTAAGCTCGAAGTCGGTGTGGCGGGCTTCGAAGTAGCCGACGGCGCGAACCGTCACGCCGATGCGACCGGGGGCGAGTCCGTCGAAGCGGTAGCGGCCGTCGTCGTCGCTCGTCGTTTGCGGGCTCGACTCGAACAGGGTGGGGCGCCTGCGAGGCATGCCCGCATGCGTCCCGAGTTTAAGCGAGGCCACGCCGAGCAACACGCGCGCCCCGGCAACCGGCTCGCCGTGCTCGTCGAGGATCCGGCCCCCGAATCCGGCCGCCCGTTGCACCGTCAACGCGCCCACGTCCCATTCGCGGCCGTCGTCGCTTTGCAAGAACTCTCGCTGGCGTTCGGTGTCGCCGCGCAGCAACGACAAGTTGAAATGCGTGCGCCCCAAAGGGTCGGGCGGCTCGACGATCAGTGGGAAGGGTCGCCAACTGGCTAGTTCGCGAACCGGCACCGCAAAGCGACCGGCCGAGTCGGTCACGTCGACTTGCTCGACCCGTTCGCCAGCGCGGGACCGGCCGCGCCCTTCGCGATGAGGCGGAATCTCCACCGAGGCATCCACGACCGGAGCGCCCATCTCGTCGACGACGCGCCCCACGATTCGCGGCGCCGTGGCGTCGTTGGCCTCTGCATTTGCCTCCTCGCTTGTTGGCGGTTCAGGTTTGGGGGTTCGGCTGCTCGCCTTCGGCTCCGCCGGTGCATGGTCCTCGTTCGAGGGCTTCGTTTCTTTGGCGCTCGAATCGACCTTCTCTCTAGGCAACGTTGCCGTGGGCGACGCGGAGCCTGGGTCGTCGTCGCTGGTGCGCCCGCCATCCCATGAGGCCACGTGCCAGCCGCCGGCGGCCAACAGCAAGAGAACTACGGCGGCGGCGCCGGCGGCAACGAACTTCTTTGTATTGCCTATCGCGGCCATCACGATCCCCCCTTTTGCGATCACGTTTCCCGACGTGGTTCGAACAGCTGCACTTGTGGAGATGGCTCCGGAGACTCCGGCACTGCCGAGCAGGGCGAAGCTGTGCAAGAGCGTTTGGTGGCCCTTGGCGGTCGCGTCGAGGCCGAGAAGTTTGCGCAGGCGCTTGGTGCCGCGTGAGACGTGTTTGTCGACCAACGCGGAACCGATCCCCAACTTCGCGGCGGCTTCCTTGGCGCTGTAGCCGTCGATGCGTCGCAATATGAGCGCGGCACGCTGCGCCTCCGGCAACTGAGCGAACGCATCGGCGAGGCGCTCGATCAGCTCCGCTACCTGCGCAGCGCGCAGCGGGTCGAAGTCGGCGGCCGGGTCGGCGAGCTCGTCAAGCTCCACATCAACTGCGGTGCGCTCCTTTTCGCGCGCGTGGCGCCGGCGACGGTTGCGGGCGAGGCCGAGGATCACATTGGCAAACCACGGCCACGGCGCAGCGAGCGGCACCGCGTTCGGCTTGCGCGCCGCGACGAGATAGGCCTCGTGCACCAGCTCGTCCGCTTCCTCCGGATGCCACGCCAAACCGCGAGCAAGGCGGCGCGCCCGTTGGTCGCACTGCTTCTGCAAATGGCCAAGCAACCTATCCGTCTCGCTCGTCATGGTCGGTTCGCCAAACAGCCAGGACCTGCATCGTGAACCCCGACATACGTGGGTTTCCGAAGCGTTGAACGGTTCTCGGCACGGACGCAACGGCCTTGCACCGCTCCATTAAAGGTACGGCATAACCCACCCGCAATCTGACACCCAAGCGTCGATTTGCCTACCGTCTGCTGGTTTCCAATTCGAACGAGCGTGTGTGGTCTCGACGTGCAAGCATCTTCAAGAAAACCTTCGGGATCGGAAGGACGGAGCATATCCCCGAAGCGGGATTCCTAAATTGCTAAACCACGTCGCGTTTGGGATTCGTAATTTTCCAAGCCCACGGCTGTGGCCCGTGGGTCAAAATGAGGATTGACCCACGGGCCGCAGCCCGTGGGCTTATTACGAATCCCGAGCGCGAACGGGTTT
>SKZP01000181.1 GCA_007127275.1 Planctomycetota bacterium | reverse complement strand
CGCTCTGGAAATCCACCCACGGGCCGCAGCCCGTGGGCTTGGAAAATTACGAATCCCAAACGCGACGGGGTTTAATATTGGGCCCCAAAATCAAATCACCCGCGTATGGAGGTCCGCAATTTCAAGCCCACGGGCCGCGGCCCGCGGGTCCCACGCGTTGACGGATCCGCCCCACGGGTCGCGGCCTGTGGGCTTTTCCGGATTCCAAACGGCTAGCCGTTAAAAGCGTCGTGCGAACGTTGGACCAACTTGACGTGCGCAGCGCAGCATTCGCCTGGAAAGGCCGCAGGAACGCAAGGGCACTCTCTGCCGTTCGCGTGACGAGAGGCGCGCAAACGGTGGAGTCCGCCCAGCGCACAACGAACCCGTCAAAAAGCGTCGGCGTGCAACCCGCATGCTGAATGAATGCGCCGTCGGACTGCGCCGCGGGGTAGGGCGGACACGGAGCTCCGTCTTACGTACGTAGTTACGTCCAAAGAATTTTTCTGCAACAAGAGCCGGCTGCAGCCCCGAGCGGCCCAATTCGACCGTGGAGGGATGTGCCACCTTCAAAACCGTGGCGTCATCTGCAAGACCGAGGCGACTTTGCACGGACCCTGCGGGAACGACAAAAATTTCGATCCTTTTCGCTGGCGGAATGCTAATCATTGGCGAACCGTCGCCGGGGCGGCCTCTACGGTCTCCGAAGGGCGCTTTCGTCGCATGACGGGATATGTTAGCAATGCTCCGAACCGTCCGGCTGCGGCGTGGCCCGCCTTGTCGCGGGGCGCATTTCCTGAAGGTTGCCAGGCGCTGGCAGGCCCATGCAGCTGTACGGGCAGCAGCCACTTGCCGCGTATACACGCAAGTCTCCGTGCGGTTGCGGGGGCGCGACTTCATTCCAAAAGGCCGCCATGCAGATCCACCCTACCGCCATTGTCGACCCGTCCGCCGAGCTGTCCCCCGAGTGCGAAGTGGGGCCGGGGGCCATTATTGAGGCGGATACTGTAATTGGACCGCGCTGCCGGATTGGGCCGCATGCCTTCGTCGGCCGGTTCACGCGGATGGGGGCGGACAATGTGCTGCACATTGGCGCGGTGGTCGGCAACATCCCGCAGGATCTCAAGTTCGACCGCGACACGGTCAGCTCGCTGGAGATTGGCGAGGGCAACGAATTTCGCGAATACTGCGTGATCCACCGCTCCGCCGAGGAAGGCTGTGCGACCCGTATTGGCGACCGCTGCTACTTCATGAACCACTCGCATCTCGGCCACGACGGCGAGCTCGGCAACGAGGTGATTGTCGGCGCCTCGGCGCTGCTTGCCGGCTTTGTCACCGTTGGCGACCGCGCCTTCATCAGTGGCAACACGGCGGTTCACCAGTATTGCCGCATTGGGCGCATTTCCATGATCCGCGGTGTCAGCGGGATCTCGAAGGATGTGCCGCCATTTTGCATTGCCGACTTCCGCAACTCGCTTCGCGGCCTCAACAGTGTCGGGTTACAGCGTGCCGGGCTCGACGGCGACACACGCATGGCGCTGAAGGAAGTGTTCAAAATGCTCTTCCGCTCGGGCCTTCCGTTGGCCGACGCGGCGCGTGAGGTGGAAGACACGCCCCACTACGAAGTTGCCGCCGTGCAAGAACTGGTACGCTTCTGCCGCGAATCAAAGCGCGGAATTGTCAACTGGATGCACTCCGACGTAAGCGACGACGAGTGGGTCTCGCGCGCACAGGTGAAGGCGGAGTAAAAAAGTCCCACGTGCCGGGATTGCGAGGATTGTGCAGGCGCTGACCGGCCCGCTAGTTTGAAGATCCAGTCACGTAGTGCCGCCGGACAGCAAGGCGCTCTCGCCACAGTTGCCCTAGATCAGGCTACTTTTCACGTACTTTCTCTCAAAAGGCGCGAACTCTCCGAGTCGACGTCAAGTGGTCGTGAGTTCCCCACGGTGGGCTCACTCTCTGCTCGCGGCCCCTGGGAAATGAGTTTGCGGCGGCACGTAAAGCGGTCACTGTCCCGGTAAGAGGACGAAGCGAACGGAATCCAACCTTAAACTGGCCACGGGCGGACGAATGAGGGAAGGTGTGGCTACCGAGCCGTGTTGCTTGTGAGCGAGGCGGGTGAATGCCTTTGTCGCCCCGCTCACCGACTCGCCTGTCCACAACTTCTGTTCGTTCATTCGTTCGCACTGTTGGTGCCGTTCGGCCGCAAGAAGGGGACTTGTCCCATGACCACGTCCGAAAACACGAGCCCCAATTCGCACGAGGACTCGGCCAACCCAGACGGCGCGGATACGCACGGCCGGAAGAACCACAACGGCGGTAAGTCTCCCGGCGAGGAGCAAGCGGGAGCCAACTTGAGTTCCAGCGCTGGGGACACGGATTTCTTCGAGGCCATTGACATTGACCCGCAAAAGGGCAAGTCCGCCTCGCAGAGCGAAGAGGCGCACGAGGACAAGACCGACGCCGACGCGACGGACTCGCACACCAAGTGGTTTCGTCCAGTCACGGACGTTGCCCCCAAGGCAGTCGGCGCCAACTCGCTGCTGCCCATGGAGAGCGAGCTGGAAGAGGTGATTGAGGCCAGCGAAAAGCTGATGCATGTGGTGGACGGTCTGACTGAGGACACAGCGGAGAACGTGCACGCCGCCATCCTGGACTACGTCTCGCGCGCGCGGCATTTTCTGGCCGAGTGGGAGGTCTCACCGCCGGCCAACGAGGCGGAACGGCTCAACCGGCTCGCCTCGCTGCAAAACACGGCCGAAGATCTGGATGCGGCGCTCGACGACCTCAAATTGCTGGCGGTCTACCTCACAAGGGTGCGCCCCGAGCAGGTATACGACCTCGGGACGTGGAGCCTGATTCGGCGGGTGCGCAAAGGGATGCGCTCGGTGGCGTTGCGCGAGCTTGCCGAGGTGTGCCGCGACCTTTCGACGCATCTCGAGGATCAGCCGCGCACACACTTGCTTGCGCCGTACCTGCCCCGGCTTGAGTCGCGCTACGACCGCGCCGTGCGCAACCGCGTCAACGAGTTGGAGCCGAGCGTCTCGGTCGACGCGGACAGCGCCGAGCCGGCCGACCTGATCGCCGCCATGCTCACGCTCGAGCCGCTGGATGCGGAATGCGACGAGTTTCACAGCATATATCCGCATCCGGAGTGGGAGCGCCTGCTCGGACTCGCCAAGGGGAAACGAGAACAGTTCTTGCCGGCGCTTACCGCACAGGTTGAGTCAGCGGCGGCGCACGTGGAACTGCCCGCCTTGGTGCTGATGCAGGCGGCCTTGGCGGAGGTACCCGAGACAACACGGACGCACGAGGATGTGGCGCCGTTGAAGTCGACGCTTGGCGAGGCACTCGAGGCCGTGCTCGCCGAGGTGCGTGCCGCCGCCGAGTCCGCGCTTGTAGCGACGGAGCCGGCGCCGGTGTGGCAGACGCTGCAACGGATGCGCACGCTACCGGATGTGTTGCGCGAGCCGGGCAGCGAAATGGGCGAGTTGGAGCGGCGTCTCGAGGAGCATTTGCAGGCACTGCTCGAGGCGCTTGGCGACGAGGTCGACGCGGCGCTGACCTCGCTGGAGCTGGCCGACGTGGACGCTGCACTGGCACGGCTCGAGCAGTGGGCGCAGGCCGCGCCGGAGGGGGACGGGCTTGCGGCGCGGCTCGAGGAATTGCGTGCGCATAAGCAGCGTCTCGTCGAGCAACGTGCGCGCGAGCGGGAAGTGACCGACCTGTACGAGGCGCTCGCAGCCGAGGTGCGCGCCGCGCTTGCGGATGCCTCCACGACGGTGCCGGCGCTTGAGGTGCTGCTCGAGAAGGTCGCCGCGCAAACACAACTCGACGAGGACATGCGCAACCCCCTGCGCGAGGATCTCGAGCGGCGTCGCCTGCAACTGCTCGCGTTGCAGGCCGCCGTCGAGGCGCAGCGCAGCGAGGCGTCGAACGAGGCACGCGGCAACGCCGAGGCAACGTTGACCGCCCACGACCGCGAAGTGCTCGCGGAGCAACTCGCTACCGCGAAGGACCATGCGGACGAGCTTGCCGAGATTGAGGCGCACCGCACCGCTCTTGCCGAGTTTCAAACGGGCCTCGCCACGACGCAGGATGCCGACGAACATGCGGCCACGGGAGAACCCGCGGTCGAGGCCGCGCTCGGCTTTCTTGCGGAGCCTGGCGCGGAGCAACCCGGGGCCGCACCCGTACGAGACCTCCTGCGTGACGAACTCGAGCAAGCCCAGCAAACCCAGCGCAACTTGCATACGCTTGCCGGGTTGCGTAAGGCCGTGCGCAAGACACTGGGCGAGATCTCCAAGGTGCCGAATACGGAAGCGCCGCCGGTGGCCAACGCGCACCAGCGCGTCGAGGACGCCGCCGAAAGGCTCGCTCCAACGCTCGAACAGGCGCCGTACCTTGCCGCTTCCTTCAACGACGCTCGCACGGACTGGCGCGACTTGCACGCCGCACTCGACGCGTGGATGCAGGACATCAAGGCACTGCGTGCTGGAATCAAGAAAGGGGAGCTCCCCAAGAACACACTCGCCGCAGGCGAACAAGCCGCGGAGCGGGCCGCTCAAGAAGCGGAGCGCGTCGGCCGCCTCGACGACTGGTTACAAAGCGGCGGCGACCTCAGCACCTGGCTCAAGCGCCACGTCTCCGCGCTGCGCCACGAAGTCGAACAGGCCGAGGAGCTTGCCGAGGCGCGCCGGTTGCGTGCCGCACGCCGGAGGCGCACCCTCGCCGTGGCGGCGGTGGTGCTGCTGCTCGTCGGTGCCGGCGTTGCGGCGACGTTGTGGTGGCTCGAAGAGCAGCGCAAGCTACGTGCGGACGAGCTCTACGCCGCGGGGAAAGAGTTGCGCGACGAGCCCAGCGAGGATACGCAGCAGATTGCCGCGTGGCTCGGTGAGGCGGACGAGTTCCTCGACGAACAGGGCAACGAAGAAGATTACGGGGAGCGCTTCGAGCCGCTGCACACGAGCCTTGTTGCGCAAAAGGAACTCGTCGCCGAGCGAGAGGCGGAGCTTGCCGAGCTTCGCGAACGGCTCGAAGCGAAAGAGGCGCGCCTCGACGAGTTCCGGCCGGCGGAAAGTCCGTTTCCGCTACTGACCACGGAGGTCCAGGACTTCCGCGACCGAGCGCTGGAGCGGCAAGCCGAGGAGGTCGAGTCGTTGCGCCTACGTAGCCGGGAGGGACATGCACGAGTCCTCGCGCGTCCGGGCCTCGAGGCGCAGCGCATTCCGCCGGTCGACGCCGCCCTCGACGCGCTGACGGAAGAGGTGGCCGCCGAGGAGGATCCGCCGTTTGCCGAGAGGGCCGCGCCGTTGATTGCGCAGCTCGAGGCACACCGTGCGCAACTTGCGCGCGCCGCGGCGGTGGAGGCATTGGTTGCTGAAGGGGAAGAGGCGCTGGAATCCCGGCAGGTGCCGCAATTGCAAGCCTTCGTCAGCCGCGGCGACGCCTTCCTTGAAGAAGAAGGAGACGCTCCACCAGCGAATGAACGGCTCGTGCCCCTCGTCGACGAAGCGCGTGAACTGGCACACAGCCTCGTCGCCCGCGCCGAGCGCTTCGACGAGTTGGTCGCCGCAGCCGAAGCGGCACTTGAGTCCGGCGAGCTCACACCGCTGCGCGAGGCACACCACCTCTTGGATGTGGGGCTTGCCGAGCGAGAGTGGGCGACGGCGCATGACCGCGAGTTGCGTACCTGGCGCGAACGCGTGGGCCTTGCGTGGCTGGATGCGCTGATTGCGCGCGGCTTGACGGCCGAGTCGGCGGAGGAGATTGCCGAGGTCGAGTCCGCACTCGAACGGCTGCTGCGCGACGAGCTTGCCACGGAGGTCGCCGCTGCGGGGCAAGAACGCGTCGAGGCGGCCACACCGCGCTTGGCGCACCGTCGCCTCTACTTCGAGCACCTCGAAGCGCATGACGCCTCCCTTGCGCAAGCCCTCGCCACGCAAGATTCCGAAGTCGAGTCCGTGCGCACCCGCCAACGCCAGTTGCGCGAGGCAAACGAAGAACTGGTGGCATTCGACACGAGCCGCGACGCATTCGGCGAGCCGCCGCCGGCGCAAGACTCGCTGCGCGACAAGCTCGAGGTGCATGGCGAGCGGGTGATGCTGTTGGAGCGCGCCGAGGCCGCGCTTGCGCTCCGTCGTGCCGCCGAGGTCGAGCAAGAAGTGGCGGATATTCGCGCCGCGCTCGCCGCGGCCAATGAGCGGGCGGCCGCACACGAGGCCACTCACCAGCCCTCGCTCACCCCGCCGCTCGAGTTGCTGGAGCGCTACGCCGCACTGCTCGCGCAGGCCGAGGCAGGTCTGCAAACGGAGACGCACGAGGAAGCCGAGGCCGCTCACGAAGAACTCGTCGAAGCAATGGAGGCGCCCGAGAACGAGCTGTTACAGGAGCCGGCGCAACCCGCCCGCGAGCGACTTGCCCAGCACGTCGCCTCGCTGGAGGATCCCTGGGCTGACGTGGAGTTGACGCTGGATGTCTCCGAGCGCACCGCCGAGGACATCCTCAACGCCACCGGCACCGTCCGCGGCGGCCGCGAACCCCTCGAACGGGTCCACCTCTACACCAACGGCAACCACCAGCAGGCAACCGTTCGCAACAACACCTTCGAGTCCGTGCTCGTTCTTCGCGGTGGCGACAACACCATCATTGTCTCGCCGGTGCAGGACCCCGAGCACCCGCGCGCCGTGGAATACAGCGTCTTCAGCACCGCCGAGCGCGCCGCTGTGCAGGTCACGCTCACCTGGAACAAGGACAACACCGACCTCGACCTGCACGTCGACCAACCCAACGGCGAAACCATCTACTACCGCAACCGCCGCCCCCCGGGGTTCAACGGTTATCTCGACCACGACAACACCACCGGCTACGGCCCCGAAAACTACCGCTTCCGGCTGCGACCGGGCCAGCAACTCCCCGAGGGCGACTTCGACGTCTACGTGGTCTACTTCTCCGGCCGCGAACCTGTCGACTTCGAAATCACCTTCACTCTGCACCCCGGCCTGCCGGAAGAAGAGGTGCGCCAATTCACTGGCAAGATGGAACGCGAAAACTCGAACTTCCGCAAGCCCGTCTTCACCTTCACCATCAACGAAGAAGGCAACCTCGCCGAGGTCAAAGAAGCCGACGACGACTGAGGAGCGGGCAGGAAATACGTTCCGAACGTTGAACGTCACGAGCGAAGATTGTGCGAGACGAAGGACCTTGAGCAGCGGAGTGGTGGCCGTAGCCCCGT
Source organism: Planctomycetota bacterium (assembly GCA_007127275.1). GTDB lineage: Bacteria > Planctomycetota > UBA8742 > SKZP01 > SKZP01 > SKZP01. The sequence continues at coordinate 557 of SKZP01000181.1, read as the reverse complement.
CGGGCAGCGCAAACGGCGACAACGAAGCTCCGTCGAGCGCAGTAGCTCAAATTCGGAAGGTAATTCCTCACAGCACCTGAGCGGCCGGTGAAGATGCTTCCAGGGGCGTGACTGAGCCGGCATTTCCGTATCCGCCGGGACGGCCGCGAGTCGCCCAGGGCGTGCAGCACCTGTACGGGGACCCCGAGGGAAGCGCAGCGAAGCGAGTCAAGTCGCGACACCGAGGGTCTCCCACGTCTGCTGCAACCATTGCACCTCGCGGATCAAACCCGCCGGGGCGCCCGGCCGCGGATCCTCGCGGGGCAGCAATTCCGGCGGCAGCACCGACCACGTATACGTTTCAATCTCCAACAGCGGCGCGCGCTCCGACTCGCAATCCTGACTCGTCTCGCCACGGGCACGGCGGTGTACCTGGAGAGCGGCGCGGAGACGGGGCTTGCCAGCGACCATAACCTCTTCCACGTGATCGGCAGCGGGGCGGTGGGCTTCTGGCAGGGCTCGGCTCGCACGAGTTTCCTGGACTGGCGGCAGGCGAGCTTCCAGGACGGGCGTTCGAT
>SKZP01000010.1 GCA_007127275.1 Planctomycetota bacterium | reverse complement strand
GGGAAAAGCCACCGGACGGTGCTCAAGAGTAGAAAGGCAATCTCTCTCCGTTCGTGCTTCGCCCCCGCCGCGCAAAATCCGTTCCTCAAACGGAGAAGCGAATGTTCATGATGTCGCCGTCTTTCACGGTATATTCCTTCCCCTCCAGGCGGAGGCGGCCTTTTGCTTTGATGGTCTTTTCGTCGTCCAGTTCGGCGAAGTCGTCGTAGTGGTACGTCTCCGCGCGGATGAAGCCCCGGGCGAGGTCGCTGTGGATCTTGCCGGCGGCGGTCACCGCGTTCGCCCCTTTCTCCACCGTCCAGGCGCGGCACTCGTCTTCGCCAACGGTGAAGAAACTGATCAAGCCGAGCGCCTCGTATGCCGCACGGATCACGCGCGGCCCGGCCGGCTCCGCAATGCCGAACTCCGCGAGGAAGTCGCGCCGCTCCTCCGGGGGCAACTGGCTCACCTCGCGCTCCACCTCCGCGTTGAGCACAAGCGCCCGCGCCGCCGCCTCTGCGGGTAACGCCTCCGCCGGGTCGACGCGGCCGGGCTCGTCCGCATTGATCACCGGCACCAGCGGCTTCTGCATCAGAAAACGGAAGCCACGCACGGCCTTTTCTTCCACGTCGTCCAGGTCGAGCCCTTGCCAGGTTTCGTGCTCCTCCACATGCGCGCGGATCTTGCGCAGCACGGCGAGCTCTTTCTTGTCCTGCTCCTGCGTCTTCGTCGGCTTGTTGACATTCGCAGCGAGCTTTTCAATCCGCTTCTCCATCACCTCGAGGTCGGCGAAGAGAATCTCGCTTTGCATGCTCGTCCACTGCGCGCCGATGGCCTCCGAGCTCTCGCCGTCGAACGCGGAGAGCACGACGAGCAGCGCGTCCGCTTCGCGCATGGCGGCGAAGACCTGCTTGATATTCTCGGTACGCGCCCCCGGCTCGATCCCCGCAAAGTCGAGGATTTCCAGTTGCGCGTGGGTGAGCTTCTTCGGGTTGTGATACGCCGCCAATTGGTCGAGCCGCTCGTCCGGCACGGTCACCATGCCCGGCTGCGGTTTTGCGCCGTGATAACGGGCCGGGTCGGGCTCGCTTCCGGTAACGGCCTGGAACAGCGAAGTCTTGCCGCTCAACGGCGGCCCCACGAGTGCAATCTTCATGAACGTGCTCACCAGGTTCGGACCACGGTGCCTACTTCATACAAGGACGAGACGAGGTGGCCGGTACGGTACGTTGCGAGGCACTCGCCGGCAATGTCCGAACCTTGTCGGGGGTGCCGCCGGCTTCGTTGGGTCGCAAGAACGCAGCGTGGCACGGGTATCCGACCGACGCAGGTGATTCTGCGAGGCTGGCTTCCTTACTGCAACAAAAGACGGACGCCCCCTTGCCGGTCGCATGCGTCGATGCTAGGAGAGAAATGGCCGTGCATCGGCGTGGCGTATGCTGCGCGAATTCACGGCGCGACCACGTGCGTACCAGCCACCGAGCGAAACGGTGATGTAAAAGATGTCGATCGCCGCCACGCGCGGCGTTGACAGTCACGAGCACCTCACTACGGTGGGGTGCTCGTGCTCGTTTCGCGCCTTGATGATCCCTTTGGCTCCCCACCTTCGGAGGCTCGACGTCATGCTCGGAATCCTTGCAGGAACAAGCTTGCTGGAAAGCGCACTGTTCGAAAAGTATACGCCCCGAAGGGTTGCCACCGACTACGGCGAAGTGACACTGCATCTCGCTCCGGAGAACGCGGCGCACGGCCCGGTCGCGTTTTGCCAGCGCCACGACCGGGACGGCAAGTTCGCGCCGCCGCACCGCGTCAACCACCATGCAAACCTCGCCGCGCTGAAGCGACAGGGGGTTACGCAGTTGCTCGGCCTCTACTCCGTCGGCGGCCTCAACGAGTCGCTGCACCCGGGAACGCTTGTGCTCGCCGACGACTACTTTCATCCGTGGGAGCCCGCGACGTACAACGAAGGGCAACCCGACGGCAAGTTTATCACCCCGGAGTTGGATCCGCGGTGGCGCGACCGCGTCCTCACAGTATTGCGCGCGGCGCGCGACGAGGAGCCGTTTCCGCTAGTCGAGCGAGGCACCTACGTGCAAACACGTGGGCCGCGCTTCGAGACGAAAGCGGAGATTCGCATGCTCGCCCAGTACGGCGACGTCGTCGGCATGACCGGCGCCCAGGAAGCGGATCTGTCGCAAGAGCTCGAGTTGCCCCACGCAATGATCTGCATGGTCGACAACTACGCAAACGGCGTCACGAAGCAACCGCTGACCTTCGAGGCCTTCAAGGCGAAGGTAAAGGCCAACCGCGGCACCATGGAGCGCCTCATGAAAACCCTCTTGAATCATCTGGCCGAAAGCAACGGGTAAAGAACTGGCACGAACGCTTGGGAGCTGACAGGAAACTAATTCCGAACGTTGAGCGTCACGAGCGAAGGCTATGCAAGTCGGAGGAGGGTGAGTGCCTCAGGCGTGACGAGTCACGTCGAGCAGTGCAACCGACGACAACGAAGCAGAGCCGAGCAGAGGTGCTCAACTTCGGAAGGTATTTTCTCCAACTCCTTGGCTTGACGTCTCGCCGCTCGACGCCGCTACGGCCACGCCTGCTCAGAGTCTCCTTGGGTTCAATGGAGCCTGCCGTGCCCCGTACATACTGCGGACGGGGACATGTTGATTCTCCCCCCACGCGTTGAAATCCGTAATCTCAAGCCCACGGGCCGCAGCCCTTGGGCTTGTGTCCGACTCCGCATTTGCGGGATACGGACTGTCGTTCTCACCGCTTTGCGCTACACTGGTCGTACATGTTGGGCTGGATGGGACGCACAAAAAAGTGTCAGGGCAAAACTTCCGAACGTTGAGCGTCACGAGCGAAACCTGTGCGAGGCAGAGCACGTTGAGCAGCGAAGATGTGCCCGTAGTCACCGCGAGCAGCGGAAACGACGACGACAAAGCACAGTCGAGCGCAGGAGCTCAAATTCGGAAGTCAGTTCCTGACAGCTCCACCAAGGAGCCGACAGTGAGTTGCGTTTGAATCCGAGCGACTGCGCTCGACTTCGAAAGGCAGTTCTTGGCAGTTCCGAACGTACCTCGGTCAAGGGACGGTCATCATGGTTTCGCTTCGTGCCGCGAGGCTGTTTGGTTTTTCGTCGTTGATCCTGTTTGCGCTGTTTACGGCCGGGATGGGGGGTGGCTGTTCCAGCTCCGAGTCACCCTCTGACGAAGCCGGCGAGGGTGCGAATGAAGCGGCGGAGAGTTCGGTTGAGGACGAGCCGCGGGTCACGACGCCGCGCCGGGGTCCGCAACGTTCCCCCTCGCAAACGGATGCGGCGAACGACAACCGTGCTCGCGACACCGGCAACCAAGACCTCGGCGCAAATGACCGCCGGGCACGCGAAGCGATGGAGCGGGCGCGCGACGAGTTCGAGCGTGGTTCCTACGACGAGGCCATGCGCTGCCTCGAAGAGGTCGCCACTGTGCAGCCGCTTTCCGACGACGTCACCCAAGCGTTGCGCGTGCAAGCGAACATGACGCGCACGTTTCAGCAGGCGCTCGGCGGAGTCGAGCCGCTGAACCACCGGCGCGAAATGGTCCGCGTCATTTTTCACGACGGCGGCAGCCTCGAAGGGGTGGTTCTCGAACGGGACCGCCACACGCTGCTCTTGCGTCGCTACGCCGGCGGGTACGAACGGGTCGACACGCGCCCCTCGAACGTCTACCGCGTCGAGGAGTTGTCGCGCCGGGAACAACGAGAGGAGTTGGCGCGACGGTTTGCCACGCTCGAGGAGCGCTTCCGGATGCAGCCGCGCACCCCGGTGGAAATGGCCCGCTTCGCACGAGAGGCGCGTCGCTACGACCAGCCGGAGAAGGCGCATAATCTGTTGCGGGAGGCGTTTTCGTTGGATCAGTGGGTGGATGAGAGCCTCGCGCTGGAAGCGGACGAGGACTACGTCGCGTTTCGCCATGCCATGCAAGAAGGTCAGCGCGACCGTGCCGCCGTGTTGTTGCGCGCCCTGAAACAGCGTTACCCGAACGCGGCGTTGTTCGCCAAGCAACAGCCGTTGAGCGCCGGCGAATCCGAGCCGACGGAGCCGACAACCGCGACGCCGGAGCCGGAGCCGCTCAAGGAAGAGGAGGCCGAGCGAATCATTGCCGAGGCGGAAGAGCAGGCCGAGCAAGATACGCAGGACGCTCGGCGAAACCTGCGCGTCGACCCGGAGGCCGAGATTCCCGACCTTGCCGAGAAGGATGCGGACCAGTTGCTGCGGCTGGCCGACCGCTACCGTGACACCGCCAAGGAGCACGAGCGGGGCACAAGTCCCGAGGGCGAGGACGCAATGGATGCCCTCGACAAGGCCATCTACAACTACCGAATGGCGCAGGAGCTTTACCGCCGGGCACTTACCGCCGGCGCCGACGAAGATCTCGTCAACCCCAGGTTAACCGACGTAAACCGCGGCCTCTTCTGGGCCCGCCGGTCACGTCCGCTGGATTAGAAACCCGGCCGGAAAGGCATTTGCCCGTGGGTCGGATCCTGTTTGCGCCCCAGACCCACGGGCGAAACCCATGGGCTTGGTAGTCTTCGTAGCGCGGGCCGGACACCGGGGAGCATCCCTGGACGAGCGCCCTCGGTCGTCTCGTTGGGGCTACCACACACTTCGGCTGGCGCGAATGGCGCAAGTATGGCACGCTTTACGCACTCCCCGAGACGAGTCGCCACCCCTGCGGAGATCTTGTGATGAGCACGTGGGACCGTTCGCTGTGCGGCATGCTTGTCGCACTTGCCGCCGTGATCGTTTGGAGCGGTTGCGCCACACCGTCGCCGCGTAACGTCGCCGACCAGCGGGTCGTCGACAGGGAGATTGCGCCGAGTCAACGTCTACAGACGGACGCGCCGGAGCACGAGCCCCGTGCGCTCGACGAGATCGAGCGTGCGCCACAAGCCGACGGCGAGAGATACGGCGGCGTGCGCCCGCCCATCCCGAGGCGCTTCAAGGAATTCTTGCAGCAGCGGGTATTCGGCTACGCCCCCCACGGGCTGCGCATTGAGATGCCGCGGCAGAGCGAGCGCTCCATTGTCTCGCCCATCTTCTGGATCAATCCCGTGGAGATTCCTCGCGAGCACATCTACGGCTCCGACGTTACGTTGATTACGGATTCGCACCCGAATCATTATTCACCGCGTGACATTGAGGCACTCAACACGCGCCGAACCGTCACGCTCGTTCCCGTCGGACTGCTGCGCGACCAACTCATTGGCGGCCAGCGCGTCGACCTTTTGCCCGGCGACACGATCGTACAGCGCAGGGTTCCCATCTTCACGAATCACGCCTTCGTGCACGGCGTCACCGCCTTCGATCATGACCGCGACTACCTCGGCTACTTGCTGACGCCGCAAATCCACAACCCGGAGAGCGAGCGGCACGAGGTACTGAACATCTACTACACCGGAGCCGTTTCCGGCGAAGCGGCGCAGGCAGTGCCGCAACGTATCGACGTCCTGATCGTGCCGACCACGGAGCCGAGTCGCATCAGCACCGAAGAGATTTTGGACTTCGCCCGCAAGGTCGAAGCGAGAGTGATCGTGCCACTCGGCCGGCATCTACCGGAGGGGGCGGCGGTCATTGAAGGGCTCGCGGAAGAGTCCGAGATCCCGCTTTGGATTCCGCCGGACCCGCCGGAGCGCCCGGAGCCACGCCCGGCCGGATGAGAGCGGAAGGCAGCCGTTTCAACGCTGGCTGCAGGGCAAGCGCGCTGGCGCTGGCAGGATGATGGAATTTCGTGTCCGCGCGTTCGCATGAACGTGTGGACACGTGCTTTTTTGGGATTGCGTGCGTCACCTACGCAGAAAAGCGCATTCGCCGAGCCTTATGCGTGGACCAACAACGGCTCGTTCTTGGGCAGCTCCGGCGTTGGGTCGAGTTCCCATGTGTCGCCACGGTCACGGAAGACGTGTAGCACTCGGCCGCGGGCGAGGATGCGGTACTCCGGCTCCGGGTAGAGTTCGTTGCGGAAGGGGTTGTCCAACGAGTGCTCCTCTATGATGACGCGCACGCCGGGGATGCCGGTGAAAAAACGGTCTTGCGCCTTGAGGGCCGAGCCGTGAATGTCGTAGTGCTCGAAAAGCATGCGCAGCACGCGGCGGAACTGGCGGAACTCGACACCGTCCTCGACGTAGATGAGGTCGACCTGCAGGGCGCGCAGTACCGTGTAGAGGTGGTGGCGCACCGGCTGCTCCATCACGCGGTGATACGGCTCGCCGACGGTGTGTGTCTCCGTGCCTTGTTCGCCGCTGTCGCGCATCAGGTGGGAGATGAACCACAGGTGCGGCGCGACGAGGTAGCCCGTGCCGGACTCGAACTGCTGCGCGGCCGCATGCTTGAACAATTTTTCGAGACCGCGCACGAGGCGGCGCCGTCGCTGAACCTCGTCGCGGCGCTTGAGCTTGTGGATCAGCTCCGGCGCGCGCAATGCTGAAGCGCTGATGGTGATGGGCCACACGGGCTCCTCGCCGCCCAAGGGGGGCATCGGCGGGGGCGCGAGCTCGACGGGCACGTCGCTACGCCGCGGCGCGGCGGGGTCGAGGCGCAGCCGCATGCCTTGCTCGTCGAGGTGCTGTTGCACCTCCTCGCCGTATTGCTCCCAGACGTCGTCGTGTACCGGGGTGATGTGAAGCGTTGGCGGCGCCGGCCGCGACGGGTCGCCCTGCTGGGTCGTGCGCATGGAGATGATCAGTGCGCCGGCCAGCCAAGCAATAAAACCCGCCCCGCACCACGCCAGCAGCGTGCCGAGCAAGAGCGTGATCGGCATGTTGCTTGTGGTGACATCCACGAGCATCAGTGCACCTGCGCCGAGCGTCGCGGCGAGCAAGCACCAGATCACCAGCACCGGCAACAGGATGGTGAACAGCGCGACGCGTCGCAGGCTGCACGAGCGGATGCGTGTGCCCTCCTTGCGCTGCCAGAGCACCGTGGCGTCGGGCACGCGCATCATCAGCATGGCGAGAAGCAGCACCGCCGCAAAAACCACCGAAAGGCCGACCGCAACGACGACCGGCAAGAGCCACCCCAGCACAAGCAGCGTCACGAGGTAGCCGGCGTGCGTCGCAAAGGTCCAGGCGGTTTGCCGCGGCCAGGACGGAAAGCGCGCATCGCGGCGTCGCCACGCGGCAAGTGTCTCCTGCAGCAGCACAAGCTGCATCAGCACCGTAAACATAATGGCGAAGATGGTCGCGAACCACACCGCGGAGAGGCCGACAACGTAGAGCAGATATGACGGTTGGCTCACCCAGGCCCGCCAGCCGCTCGGCGCGAGCGCATTGAACAGCATGAGCAACGGCAAGACCCCGCAGGCGGCGAGCATCCCCGCCTTGAGCGGCCCCGGCAAGGCTTGCGGCACCGGCGGCTCCCCGCGCAAGTCAATGCCACTTTGGATACCGAAACGCGTCAGCCAGCGGCCGAAGCGGCGCAGCCCCGAAGCGGCGGCGTCGAGCCAGCGCAGCCCGCGGTAGTTGTGCCAGACCAGGCAGATTTGCAAGAGCACGAGCAGCGCAAGGATTGCGAGGCCGTCGCCGAGATCACTCGGCGCGGCGACGCGCCCCGCCCACTCAATGCTCAAAAGGCCGACAATCACGCCCACGGTGACCCAGTGGCCGCCGGTGAGGCGCAACTTGGGAAAGAAGGCAAGACGCTGTCGAAGTGTTTTCATTCCGCAGTCGCGCGCTGCTACAACTTGCTCGAGGAGACGACGTCGACCAGTCCTGTTCCGCACGTCAAAGGAAACGAACCCGCCGCGGCTACGTTGTCTCCGTAGCGAGC
>SKZP01000505.1 GCA_007127275.1 Planctomycetota bacterium | reverse complement strand
GGCGGTGAGTTGATCGAGGCTGTTGTAGTCGCGGGTGTGGACGAACGGGGCGCCGGGGGCGAAGGTGGCGAAGTTGAGGTTGTTGCCCTGTTGGTTGAAGCTTGCGGTGTTCGAGGTGAGTTGCGGGTTGACGTGGGGCACGTGCACTTCGGTGCGCATGCCGTTGGCGTTGTAGACGAACTCGGTCTCGTACTCGTAGGGCGCGGCGCTGACCGTTTTGACGAGTTGGTCGAGCTCGTTGTAGACGAGGGTGCTCGTCGAGCCGCGTGCGTCGGTCATCTCGGTGAGCCGGCCGGCGTCGTCGTAGACCATCTCCTCGGTTTCGCGAGCCGGCGGGGCGCTGCGGCGGCGGGGAATGGGCCAGTTGATCGCGCTGGCGGGGCCGGTCGAGACGACGAGGCTTGCGACGTCGGCGGTGCGGTCGGCGTCGTTGATGATGCGGCCGAGGTAGCCGCCGGTGTAGCCGAGCGCGCCGGGGTTGTTGATGTCGCCGTCGCCGTTGAAGTCGTCGAGGCCGTGATACTCGAGGATGCGCAGGTTGCCTTCGCTGTCGAGGTAGCCGGTGCGCTGGCCGAACTCGTCGTAGTAGTAGGCGAGGCTCGCGTACTGGTGCGTGCCGGACTCGCCGGCGAGCGCGGCTTGCTGGCCGTAGAGCGTCGCAGCGGGGAAGAGCACGCGCACGATGTTGCCCTGCCAGCGATCGGTGACGCCGTCGCCGGTCAGGTCGGTGCCAACTTCGATGTTCGCCTGCGGCACATGATCGAGGGCGGTGCCGACGCCGCGGACCTGGAACTGATGGGCGACGTGGTCCATCAACCCTTGGGCGATGATGTTGCGGTTGGGCTCGTCGGGATAAAAGTGCGCGGCGAGATGGGGCAGGTTGCCGGCGGGGTCTTGCTCGTAGTCGAGGTAGTAGCGCGTCGCATAGCGCTCGGGGCTCGACGGCGTCGGCGCGCCACCGGTGGGGTCGGGCTGCTCGTAGGCTGCGTTGGTGCCGCGCGGGCTGATCTCGAGCACGGGGGTGTTGTAGAAGGCGTCGTAGACGTACTCGAGCGTCAGGTTCGGCTGGTCGCCGCCGCGGCTGCCGGGCAACACGGTTTCGCGCACCACGTTGAGCTCACGGCGCTTCGCCCGGTAGACGAACGGGTCGTTGTTCGCGTCGACAAGCGAGAGCTCGGCATCCTCGTACTCGTAGAACGTTACCGAACCGTAGGTGCTCGTGATGCGTTCGACGCGGTTCTCCTCGTCGTGCATCCAGCGCGTGACGAGGTTTCCTTGGCTCGTCAGCTCGGTTTTCACGGTGATCGAGTTGCGCTCGTTGATGCCGTAGACGGTCTCGTTTCCGGCGGCGTCGATCGCGGTGACCTCGCGCACGATCGGGTCGTGCTGATTGGCCGCCGCGGCACTGGGCAATGCATAGGCGGAGTCGTCGGTGACGTCGTGGTAGCTGTAGGTCATTTCGCGTTCGTCGGCGCCGATGCCGAGGACCTGGTGCGTCACGCGGTAGCGCGGATCGTTGTATTCGTAGCGCACCCGTGGCTGGTCCTGGTTGCCACCGTGGAAACTTGCGCTGGCTTCGTTGGGGTAGACCACCCCGGCGAGCAGGTGCCGGCTGCGCGGGTCGACGTCGCTTGCGTGGTAGTGATAGCGGATCGTGCGGCGATCGCTCCCGGTGAAGTCGTTGCCGACGGTTGAGCCCGGCGCTTCCGGGAGCCGCACCTCGATCAACTCGCCCGCGGCGTTGTACGCGTACTTGATCTCGCGGCCTTTGAAGTCGGTGATCTTCGTGAGGCGGTCGCCGACGTATTCGTAGTGGTATTCGCGGCCGAGCGTGTCGGTGACGGTTTCGAGTTGGCCGTTCGCGTTGTAGTCGTACTCGATCGTGTTGCCGAAGCGGTCCTCACGGCGGACGCGGCGCCAGGTCACGTCGGTGGTGCCGTAGGCGGCGTAGGTCCAGACCTCGCCGTTGGGTTGCACCTTGCGGTAGACGTCTTCGTTGAGCGTTGCATCGTGTGCCGCGTAGAGGTCGCTGAAGACCTGTGGCGGCGTGCGCAACTCGCCGTCGGCGTCGGGGAAGAAGCGGGCGGCCTTGCCGCTATCGCCGATTTCCCAGATCAAGCGCGGCGGACGTTGCGAGTCGGGGTGCGGCAACTCCTCGAGGCGGTCGTCGTGGTTGTGCGTCCACCGCGGGCCGTGCGGGGCGTCGCTGCGAATCGGCGCCTGGCTGCGGTAGGTGCGCTTGTGCACGAAGTGCAGACCGCGCCCGGGCACGAACAGATCGACGCGGTCCTGTTTGACCTCGCCGGTCTGGATTTCGACGGGGTTGCCGATATCCGACTCGTCGGCGCACGGATCCTTGTCGGGCTGTTCGACGCAATCGGGGTCGGGCTGAATGAAGAAGGTAATCGCACTCTTGCAGACTTGCTGGCCGTCGATGTTGAACCACGCCTCGACAAAGAGGAAGAAGGGCTGGCCCATATAGCCACGGCCGACGTTGTCCGCCTGAAAGGTGGTGTTGCCGGTGCCGCTGAGCGACCAGTTGCCGCTGTCGAATTCGTGGGCGGAGGCGTTGTAGTCGAGCGGTTGCAGTCCGAAGAGGTCGCGCAGATCGTCGACGGCGTCGATGCCACCGGCATCGTAAAACTGCTCCTTCTCCGCGGAGCCGGCCGTGGTCGCCGCAAGCAACTCGCGCATCGCCGCCGGCATCCCCCACTCGTCGAGCGAGCCGCCCGAGTCAAGCGAGTCGTACCCGGGCGCGCCGGGGGCGTGGATGCGCAGTTCCCACTCTTCGCCCGAGCCGCCGGCGTCAAGGTCGAAGGAGATGCTCGTGTTCCCCTCGAGACGCGCCAAGCCGCCGTCGAGCACGTCGAAGTTCGTCTCCGGATTCCCGGTCAGCGAGATACGTAGTGCGGTGATTTCGGCGTCTTCGTTCGACCGTGGCGACGGGTCGGAGTGAAACAAAGTCAGATATCCAGTCTGTGGAGATGCGACTTGCGCCACCCCGCGGAAGTACTTCTTTTGACTGGTAGGCGCATTGGCGACGTACCAATACTCCGCGCTCTGCTGGTTATCGAAGAACGACCGAAACTCAATCTTCTCAGGATCAGTAATCGCAATTGGGCCAACCGGGTCGACCGTTGTAGTGGGCGTTTGACTTAGTGGAATTGCCTGGTGGTCGGGAACACTCCAATGCCCAATCGAATGGGCTGGCAAGAACAAGTTCGGGAACTGTGGGCCGTGCACCACCACCGTCATCGGTTTGTAGTACATCGTTTCGTTTCGCGTTCCCACGTCGTCGGCAAAGACATTTTCCGTTGGGTAGGCGCAGACGGGTTGTGCTTGCGCGACGATCTGGAGCAGCGTCCATTCGGCGCCGGCTACCTGAATGGTGATGTCGTTACCGCAGGTACGCTCAATCGCGAGTTCGTAGTCGTTGAGTGCGCCGCTGATCGTATTGCCCATCGTTTGGAAGTTGATTTCCTTGTCACCGACGTCGCCGGTAAGCTTGCCGTTCTCGAACGGATCATCGATGCCGAAGGAGTGCGCGCCGGATTGCACGATTTCGAGGTCGAGATTTTCGGTGGCAATCGCCGGTTCGAAGAGCACCTTGAATGGAACCCAATCCTTGATCAAGCCGACGTCGTCCCAGGTGCCCGGCTCGCGGACGCGAACGAGAATCGTCTTGACGGTGATCGGTTTGTGGGCCGGCCCGAGGCGTTGGGGCAGATCCTCGCCGAGCGGTCCCGGAATTTTAGTCGGGTGGAGGCGGTAGTGCCCCTCGAGCGAGATGTCCTCGATCGGATTGCTGACGTGATCGCCGTAAAGGATCGTCTGCTCCCACGCGGAACTGGGGATGTCGGTGGAGCCGGTCGTGTTCGTCGGAATGATTTCCAGGTCGCTTTCGTCGTCCGGATGCGGCAGGCGCCCCTCTGCACTGTGCGGTGCAAACGCTCCGGTGCCGACGGGGGCGGTCGGTGTCACCGAGAGCGTCGTTTCCTGCACGTGCGACGCCGTGCTGCCGATCGGCTCGAACGAGGCGGTGCCGGTGCCGACGCCCCCCGTAGCGGCTTGGAACTCGAGTGTCAGATCAATCTCCACCGGTGAACTCGGTGGACCGACGAGTGCGACCCAGACCGGCACGGCATCGCCGGTGCCCATCGCCGAGGCGAAGACGTAATTGTCGTCCGGGTTCTCGACCGTGCAGACCTCGAGCTTCAACTCATAGACGGTGCAGGCCACGTAGGAGTGACGGGTGTGCGGGCACGGCGGCGGCGTGCCGGTTACGTCTGGGCAGTTGCTCGGGCAATGGGTAATCCGCTGACCCATGCCTTCGTGGCCGTGGGCGCACATGACCCGCACGAAGACGTCGTTCTCCTTGCGACTGGCAACCTCGCCTTGAATTTCCACGGGGTCGTTCGTCTTGCCGCCCGGCGCACCGCTAACGCGCGTCAGCACGCTGCGCCCGCCGTGCTCGATCGTTTGATTCTCGCTGGTCGGCACGAGACGGATCATTCCGGCATCGTGCTCTGCGGGTTTGCAGTCGTCATTCTGCACGCGGTAGCGAACCGTCGTCCCTTCGCTGTAGCCGAAGAAGCGCGCAAACAGCAGGTTGTTTTGCGGATCGACCTCCCCGGCGGGGACGATGGCAATGTTGTCGCTTGTGTCGTAGGCGGGAAGCTGCGGCGCTGGCGTCGGCCGTGCATCCTGGTTGGGCAGGTTTTCGAACTCGTTGCCGATCCACACGTCGGAATAGAGCACGCCGACGCGAAAGACCGCGCACGGCTTCGCCGGAAGGCAAAACAGATCGTCGCGGCCGAGCATGTGCGCCTCGACCACATACAGAATCACGAACTGCGCCGCACCGGAGTAGCCGGGGCCGTCGGCGAACGGCACGATCGTGAGTTCCTCCATGTCGTCGGGCACGACAAAGCAGCGTTTGCCCGCTTGCTCCCCGCCAAAGACAAGCCCGTGGGTGCAAGTGGCGACGACCACGCAATTGTGCCCGCCGTCGCTGACGAAGGGGTGTCCAGTGCCGTCGTCGATCGGCTCCTCGATCGAGAACCGCAAGCATGCGCTCACCGGCGCATCGGTCGCGTACTTGTGTAGACGCTCATCCGGCACGATCTCCTCGTCTTCGACGATGTCGTGCCAGTGCTGCTCCATGACGCCGCGATCGGCAAGTAGCACCTTGTTTCCGTCGAGTTCAAGATCTTCACCGGAGGGAATGTTCTTTCCATTGGATGAGGGCGCAGCCGACGATTGCCTCGGAGGTTCCGGGGAAAGGGTGCACAAGCCATCGTGTCCGGTGAACTCGATCGTCCACGGGGTCATCCGCTTCGTGTGACGCTCCACATTCTCCTCGTCGAGTATCGGCGCAAAGAGTTCGACTTCGGCAAGCACACCCACGGCGCCGTCTTCGCGGGCGTCCTCGCCAATCGCGAACTCGAAGCAAAGCCGCCCCGGTCGAATGATTTCCTCTGACAGAATAAGGCGATCGGGAGCGGGGTCGAACCCGACGTTCGGATCGGGCAAGTGCGTGGGGGGACCGAAGCGTTCGTACTCGTGCTCCATCGAAAACGTAACACTGCCACTGGTGATATTGCCTTGCGCGTCGATCGGCCTGAACTCGATGGAGGCGTTGTACGCCGTCGGCACGAGGTTCATGATGCAGCCGCGATGGATCTCGCAGAAGCAGTCGTACCAGAACATCAGGGTGAAGCCGCCGGCACGCTTAACCGTCGTCGGCAAGTCGACCTCCTTGCCGTGGTGGCCGCGGCCGGGCTCTTCGTTTTGCGGCCCCGGATGATTCGGAAAGTCCTTGAGAAAGATGTCGCCGGGCGGGTGATGCGCCGACGGTGGGATCGGCGCGCCGTTTGGATCTTGCGTCGGAACCGGCTGATCGCCACAGGGATCTTGTGCGAAGACGAAGAATTCGTCACTCACCCAGTAGTTGATCGGATCGTCGAAGCGCGGCGCGCTTAGTTGCACGACCTGCCAGCCCGCTTGCTGGTCGACGAGTAGCATCGGCAACTCGAAGTAGCCGTCGACGTCGGTGTAGTCTTCGTAGCGCTGATAGCCGTGGTCGTTCTTCTCGCCGTGCACTTCGATCAGTGGCGTCGACAACGCCTGCGCCTGATTGTATGCACTCGTCCACGTATCGAGGTCGCCGTCGGTCCCGCCGAAAAGGAATAGCTCGTGGGGGCGTTTGGCGTGGGCGTGCTTGAACGTGGTTGCCGCCGCGCCGTAGGTTGCCTGGTTGTGATAGGTGCCACCGGCATAGGCGAGCAGATCCTCGCCACCGAAGTGCCAGCGAGTCTCCTGATCAAGGCCGACGATCACGGCTCCGTGGTCGCTGAGCACCAGGAGGTCGTGACGGTGCTCGCCCCCGACAAGCGGCTCGACGAGAAAGAATCGCGGATGGCTCGCGACATGGCCGAGATTGGCGATTTCGGCGAGCTTCGGGTTTTGATTGCTGTCGAGGTCATAGCGATAGATATAGATCCCTTCGTCCCCGGCTGTGACGATCATGCGTTCGAAATCCAGCGTATGACGCTGCTGCCGATTCGGCTCGAACGGCTGGCCGCCACCGATCACCTCTTCGCCGAGCGGCGCGTGGAACGCTCCGCGGATCCCATTGTTTGGCGCATCGAGCTGGAAAACGTTGCCCTCCGGCAGGCCGGCGGACCAGGAGACTTGGTCGACCTTCGTCTGTTGTTGCCCCGGTCGGAGATCGCCAAGTACGAGCACGCTGCTTCGCGTTCCTCCCGGAATATCCAGCGAGTCCGGCATCGGAATCACCCCGGGCCGCACACGGAAACTGTTCAACTGGGCCGTGGAAATGGTTTCGCCCATCGGCGTGGCGCGCTCGATTCGCCTGAGCACCGAGCCGGCGAGGTTATAGCCGCCGGCGACAATCAGTTCTCCGCTGATCGGGTGCAGCAACGTCGAGTGCATATAGCGCGGCGTATGCAGGCTCGTCGAAAGCGTTTGCCACTCCGCCCCCGGCGAGGCATAGGGGTCGTAGAGTTGTGTCGGCGCGATGGCCGAGTCGGTGGTGCCACCGAGAAACAGGATGCGCCCGTCGGGCAACTCCGTCGCCGTATGCCCGAAGCGGTCGATGAATCCCGGGGGCGCAGGCTCCCAGCTGCACGTTTGCGGCCGATAGATCCATGCACCGACGGCCAGCGTGACGGTGCCGTCGGAGTTGTCTCGCTGCGAGGCACCGCCGGCCAGCAAGATCGTGCCGTCAGGCAACGACGTCGCCGTGGCGAAGGCGCGCTCACCGGGGCCGAACTCCGTTTCGTTGGCCAGCGGCAACCATTGCGGGTTGCGCACCGCAAGCATCGACTCCAGCCGCGACGGCAATCGCAAGCCGCCGTCATACGACGCCGAGGCCGCCCACACCGGATGATCGGCGACGCCGCGCCCCCCCGAATCGACAAGCCGGCCGCGCACGTTGTGAATACGCGAGCCGACCTCGGTAACGACCACCTCCTCCTCCAACTTGATATTGACCGGCTGGCCGCTGCTCTCCACGACTGCGATCGCCTTCGCGACGCGCGGGTTCGACTCGTCGTCGAGCAAGAGCCGCGCCTCGAGCACCACCCAGCCGGTGGCGTGCAAGTCGAGGGTCACGTTCGCCTCGCCACCGATGACGGTGGCAACGGTCTCGCCGTTGCCCGTGAAGCTCGCGACGTCGTCGCCGGCAAGGAAGAGTTCGACCTTTGTGAAGTCCGGCGCAAGCGGAGCGAAAACGGCCACCGCGGCCTGGCCCTGCCCCGTGTCGATCGTGAGTTGCTCCACGAATTGGTTTTGTCGGAACGCGATGTCGAAGTCATG
>SKZP01000170.1 GCA_007127275.1 Planctomycetota bacterium | reverse complement strand
CCTAAGGAGCTGTCAGAAAATTACTTCCAAAAGTTGAGCTACTGCGCTCGGCTCTGCTTCGTTGTCGTCGGTTGCGCTGCTCGACGGGACTCGTCACGCCTTCGCGGCTCACCTTCCTCCGCCTTGCATAGCCTTCGCTCGTAACGCTCAACTTTCGGAAGGCAATTCCTGACAGCTCCTAAGGAGCTGTCAGAGAACTACTCCGAATTTGAGCTACTGCGCTCGACTGTGCTTCGTTGCCGTCGTTTCCGCTGCTCAACGTGGCTACGGCCACGCCTCTGCCGCTCAACGTCCTCCGCCTTGCACTGCCTACGCTCGTGACGCTCAACTTCGGAAGCAATTTCCTGACAGCTCCTAACGGTCTTTACCTGCAGATCCACGTGCGTATGCACTAATGTGCGTCGAAAAAAGGCGTTCAGAGGCGAGCCACATGTGGATCCTACGAGGGGTACTCGGGGGCTTTGCTCTGCCGGGCTCGCCGACCCCTGCGCTTGTCCGTGAGCGCGCCTTTGGCGCGAGGGACGTCAGTGGCTTTGTAGCTGGCCACGAAACGAACACTGGGAAAAGGAGGATGACCTTGCGTTGCACAACTGCGCTTTTACGAGTTTTTCTGCTAACGCTGCTCGCTTTGGGCCTCGCGTGGGTTGCGCCAGCGGCGGGACCGCTGGGTCACGCACAGGGCGAAAAAGGCGAGGGCAACAACGAGAGCGACGACGGTGAGGACGGCGCGCTTGGCGAGGACGGCGAGGACGGCGAAGTGCGCAATGTCCCCGAGATCCTTCGCAAGTGGCTTGTCATCCCGTCCGACGCCGGCAGCCGCGTGCCAATTCCGAGCGACCCGGTGGTGCCGCGCTACATTGCGACAAGCGAGCCGGCTGAGCCGCAAGCGGGTGTCGCCACGCACGTCGGCCGCGGCCGTCAACAAGAGTGGACCGCCGTGGAAGGCGACGAGGCCGGACGCATCCGGCACGAAGCGTTGGGCAACGGCTGGGCGACGGCGACATTCGAGGCGCAACGCGACGGCACGGCCATTGCTCGCGTACGGGGCGCCTTCTGGCTACACATCAACGACGTCTCGCACCCCGGCGACGTCTACAACCGTGGTCGCACCGCCGTTCCCATCCGTGTGCGTGAGGGGACCAACCGCATCTGGTTGCGTTGCGTGCGCGGCCAGGCTCGCCTGCGTTTGAGCGACGCGCCGGAGCATCCGTTCTTCGAGTTGCGCGACAATACCTTGCCGGATCTGCGCGACGGCGAGCCGTTCGAGGGGCTCGGTGCCGTGCTCGTGACGAACCCGACGGGTGAGTTGCTCGAAGGGGCAAGCATTGAGGCCGGCGACGGCAAGCACTTCGCCATCCGGCGGCTGCCGCTCAAACTCGTGTTGCCGTACGCGCAACGCAAAGCGGAAGTGCCCATTCGCTTGATTGATCCGGTCGCGCACGGCGCACACGAGGACAACCGCCTCGAGTTGCCGTTGCGTCTTTTCCTCGCCGGCGAGGAGGAGCCCGTTGCTGAAGCCAGCGTGCGGCTGCGCATTCGGGACGCGCGGGCGAATTACAAGGTGACCTTCCGCTCAAAGATGGACGGCTCGGTGCAGTACTACGGCGTGCGGCCGCCGGTACACTGGGACGAGGAGCAAGACTACGGCCTTGTGCTGAGTTGCCACGGCGCAAGCGTCGAGGCGGACCGCCAGGCGCGGGCGTACTCAAACCACCGCGACCTGTTCGTCGTTGCCGCGACGAACCGCCGGCCGTTCGGCTTCGACTGGGAGGACTGGGGCCGCAAGGACGCGCTCGAGGTACTCGCCCACGCCAAGGCCACGCTGCCCATTGACCGCTCGCGGGTGTATCTCACCGGACATTCCATGGGCGGCCACGGCGCCTGGCACCTCGGCGTGACATACCCGGACCGCTTTGCCGCCATTGGCCCCAGTGCCGGCTGGGCGAGCTTCTATACCTACGGAAACATGCCGCGTCCCGACGACCCGACGCCACCGGAGGAGTATTTCACTCGCGGCAACTTGCCGAGTGATACCGACCAGATGCTCGAGAACCTGCGGGACACGGCCGTGTATGTGTTGCACGGCACCGACGACGACAATGTGCCGGTGAGCGAGGCGCGGCGCTTGGTGGAGCTGCTCTCCGAGTTTCACGAAAACTTCACCTACCACGAACAACCCGACGTGCGGCACTGGTGGAACGGGCCGCGCAGCCCGCGCACCGACTGCGTCGACTGGCCGCCCATGTTCGAGATGTTCCGCCGCAGCCGCTTGCCGGAGGCGCCGCGCAAACTCGACGTCCGCACCTCGAACCTCGCCATCAGCGCGGATCATCATTGGGTGCGCCTGCTCGGCCAGCAACGCCCCTTTAAGTTGAGTCGGATCCGGGCGACCATGCGCGAGGGCTTCGCCCCGGCACGACTGTTCCTGACCTTGGAGAACGTCGACCGGCTCGAGCTCAACCTCGACGAGTTCTTCCCCGGACGCGAGGAATACGAGGTCGAGCTGTACATCAATGAAGCCGAGGAACCGGTCACGACGCTCTGGCGCCGCGGTACGCCGTTGTACCTTGAAGGCGTCGACTCCCACATTACCGAGGAGACGAAGTGGCGTGTCGACTCGCAGCTTACGTGGGACGCTGGCGAGCGTCACCCGGGACGCTACGGGTTGTTCAAGGATGCGTTTCGCCACAACTTCGTTTTCGTGTACGGCACGCACGGCGACGAGCAGATGAACGCGGCCATGCTGGAAAAGTCGCGCTACGACGCAAGCATCTGGTGGTACTTCGGCAACGGCGCCGTGGAGGTATTGCCGGATACGCACTTTGACGCCAAGGCCGCCGAGGGGCGCAACGTGATCCTGTTCGGCAACGCCGACGTGAACACCGCCTTTGCCGAGGTACTCGCGGAAGACGACGCATTGCGCGTGGATTCGGAAGCGGTGCACCTTGCGGGACAGGAGCCCATCCGTGGCAGCGCCGGCGTCAAGGCCTTCCGCCCCAAGTCGGGCTGCGAGGCAACCGCGGTCGGCATCATTGGTGGCACCGACGCCGACGGCCTCGCACAGTGGTTGAACATGCGCTACTTCCGCAGTCGCCTCGCCCACCCGGACCTCACGGTCATTGTGCCTCGCGACCACGGAGACCCCGCAGGGGCCACCGCCCTCGCCGCAGCTGGCTTCTTCGGCCGCACCTGGAGCGCGGATCCCGCCGACGGGGCCGAGCTTTGGATGCGCTCGCAAGATGAGTAGTCCGGGCAACTCGAGTCGTGAAACGGGAACCGCGTGCGCCCACCGGGCACTTCGGCGGCTACGGAGTACGCGCGAACATCAGGCGCTGGAGGCGGACGCACACGTGGAAAGCGCTGCGTCGAGGCGTGGCACGTGGGCGGTGTAGCCGTAACGGTCCACGACCTTGGCTTGCGCAGCGCGGCGCTCGGCCACCGGCGGTGATGACGCAGCGGCGTGGTCCTGAGCGAACGCCGTTAGCACGTCCGCGACGGATTCCGGCGTGTTCGCGTGCCAGCGCACTAGGCTCGGCGCGCACTTGGCGACGGGGCCGAGCGTCTCCGGATACGCAAGGGCGCGTGGTGCGGCAATGCAGGCGCCGGCGGCAAGCGCCTCGAGCACGGCAATGCCGAAGAATTCGTGATGTGCCGTGGAAACAAACACGTCCGACTCGTGCAACGCCGCCGCGTATGCCTCCCGTGACTCGGCATACCCCCAGCGCTCAATCACCGCCGCAAGCCGCCGACGAGCCTCGTCGAATACCGCCGGGCGCCGGGCAAACTGCTCGCCTAGCACACGGACGCGAAAATCAACACCACGCTGCAACAACAACTCAAGCGCGGCAAAGAGTACCTCGGGTCCTTTGTCGTGCTCCCAGCGTGCCGCCCACACCAGCCGCAACGGCCCCGGAGTTCTCGCCTTGTTTCGTGGCCGGTAAAAGTACGCGTCGTCCACGCCGGGCGAATGAACCGCGACCTTGGCGCGAAGAGTTTTCAGTGCCTCCAGGGGCGCATACCCCGGCATACGCTTGAGCAGGTCACGCATGGCCTCAAAAAACTCGTCGCGGTGGTATGCCGAGTTGAACCAGACGTGCTCGGCAGCAAGCATGCTCGTGAAGTTCGTGAAGGCAAAGTGCATGTCGCGTGCGCGGCTCGCCTCGGTGGCGCTTTGCTCGTTGACCGGGTACGTCAATTGATTCTCGTGCATATACAGCACAAGCGGAATCTCGCGC
This sequence comes from Planctomycetota bacterium, assembly GCA_007127275.1. GTDB lineage: Bacteria > Planctomycetota > UBA8742 > SKZP01 > SKZP01 > SKZP01. Next base: position 3,630 of record SKZP01000170.1, on the reverse strand, counting down.
ATTGCCCTCGGCACCAAGCCCCGCCACGTCGCCACGTCGAGCATGTCGCTTGCAAAAACGACGTCGAAGCGTTCACCGGCTTGCAGCAGCCTCGCCGCCGACTCGGCGAAGGTCACCGCCGAGTGCCGCATGCGCCACGTCCAATGATGCGCCGGCAACGTCTCCAGCGTGAAGTGATGGACGCTGCGAAAACGCCAGGCATCCAGAAAGGCGCGGTGGCTGCCGCCGAAGTACGGCTCAAGCGCAAGAACTCGCAAGGATGCGGACATTGGCCTCGGGGTGCAAAGAGGGGCACTTCCACGCCTACGGTACCTCGCGCAAGCGCGACGCGCAGCGGCAAGCGGCCATGCATCTCCAATTCGTGGAAAGCTGCATGCACGTCGTATTATGGCTGACGAGTCGTGGATCAGTTGACAGGGAGGTGAATGATGGCACGTCGACGCAAACGGACGGCACAGCCGGTACCGGCGGCGAAGCGCACGGCAACACCACCGAAAAAGTCGGTGATCACGCTTCCGCCGCCGGCGCAACGGCGCGCGCTGCCGCCGCCTTGCCAAACGCATTCGAATCAGAAAAAGGAAGCGCGTCGACGGGCCTGCCGCACGAACAAGGGTCGTCGGCGCGACCCGTTTTGGTTTCGCGACGTCTGACGTTGCCAGGCGCGCAGGTGCTGCGGCAATTGCGGCCGTGAGCGGACGTATACGCAGAGCAACATCATTACCGTTGTAGCTCATCCCTCGGCTCGGCTGCGGCCGTGTGCGCCAAAACGCTTTTCATACGTACCTTCGCGACCGCAGAGTTTGATACGCTAGCGGGCAGCCACGTCGCGTACGGGGGGCACCTGCCGCCGGCCATCCTTTGCTGTTCGACCCGTTATGTTCGACAAACTCTTCGGCAAACTTTGCGTGGACCGAGGCTGGATTCGCCAAGCGGATTTGGAAGCGGCCATTCGGGTGCGCGAGAAGTTGTTGACCGTGGGCCTCGACCGTCCGCTCGGCGAGATCCTTGTTTCGCAAGGACTGATTACCGCGGAGCAGGCGGAGACCATCATTCACGAACAGCAGCCGGGTTCGCCGAATGCCGGGGAGGCGGTGCTCGGGCAGCTTGCGGTGCAGAACGGGTTGTTGAGCGAGGCGGCGTTGCAGCGCGTCCTCGAGAAGCAACGCGAGGCGTATCAACGGGAGCATACTGCGCCGACGCTCGGATTCTTGCTCGTCGAGGAAGGGTATCTGACGCTGCAGCAGTTGGACGCGCTGATTTCGCTGCAAAGCCGAATCCAGTCCCGCAATACGCAGAAGATTGATGCGCTGCTTTCGGAGGCGTCGCTCGAGTCGAGCGTGCCGCTGGCCTACTTCGTGCGTTCGCGTCGCAATGACGGCACCTGGGAGGAGAGCGAGCGCTTGATGACCGGCCCCGGAGTGCGAGCCATGGTTGCCTCGGGGGAGTTGAAGCCGAGCGACGAGGTGCGGCGTGAAGATGAGGAGCTTTCGCGGCGGATCTCGGACTTCCCAGAGTTCTCGCCGGCGGTCACGGAGCTTCGCCGGCGTGAAACCTTGACACGCACCGCACAAGGCCCACAGGCGAAGCGCGAGAAGCGCGTGCGTCGTCTGCGCCGGGTCGCCGCAGGTGCTACAGCGGTGATCCTGCTGGCGGTCACATTTTGGTTGGGGACGTTGGTGACGGGGCCGGCGGAGCGCGACGACGCGTGGGAGGCGAGTTGGCGCGCCGAGGAGTTGCTCGGCATCTTGCGCGGCTCCGACGAGCCGGATGCCGAGGCGAGGCCGGACGCCGGGGTCGAGGATTCGCCCGAGGCCGAGCTGGATGCCGAGGTGCCGCGTGGCGCCTCGCGCACGGCGAGCGAGGTGGACGCGGCGTTCTTGCGCGAAATGGGCCTCGTTGCGGCGACGGATCTCCTCGGGACGCACCGCTGGTTGCCCGCCGAGGAAGCGCGCTCTTTGCGAGACTGGCGCGCCAAGCCTGCGGAGGCACGAGAAGACGTGCAGCCGTTCGAGACGGAGTCGACAGGGGTGATTGTCGGCGTCCCAAGTGCCGCGGGGGTTCAGCGCGCCGACGGTGAGGTGGTGGCGCTGAATGCGAGCGAGGTGGAACGACAGCGGCGCCTCTGGCGACACCTGCGCGAGCGCCACGGCGAGGCGCAGCGGATGCGAGAAGACGCAACGAGCCGAGCATACGAAGTGGCGGCGAAGCTAGTTGGGCTGGCGACGTGGCTCGAACAGCAGCGGTGGCCGGCGCATGCGCGCCGGGTGTTGCTCGACGCGTACCGGGTTGCGCCACACAACGAAAACGTCCGAGGAGCGCTCGGCTACTTGCTGCCGGGGGAGAATCCGCACGAGCCGACGCAGGCGAAGTTGCTCGTGAGTTATCCGCGGCCGCGAATGCCAGCGCCGCCGCCGCTCACGGGTGGGGCGCCGTCGGAGCCCGCGCTTTTGCCGGGACTGCTCGGGACGAGGGACGGCGAGGTACCGCATGCGCTGCCGTGGGGGCGGATGCTGCATCCACTCGAGGTCTCGGACGTACTCGGGCCGTTGCCGCTTGTGCCGGATCCGGCGGCGCAGCGGCGCGACAAGGGGGAGGTGGCGTATCTCGGGTATTGGTTGCCGCGTGAGACCTTGCAGCGGATCTGGCACGACTCCGCGCGACCGGCGCGCTTCGTCCTGCGGCCGGGACAGGTCGAGGTGTGGACGGATCTGCCGCAGTTCCGCGGCGAGGTGCTCTCGGCCAGTGGCCGCCTTTACACGTTGGTTGCCGCCTACGTCAGCGACGCCGAGCATCACGCAGGGGTACTGCCGCCGCTTGGAGAGACGCGGATTCGCACCGCACCTTGCCGGCTGGTTGTGCTCGGCCCGGATGCGCGAGCAAGGCGCCACGCACGTGTCACCGGTCGCAACGGATCCGGCGACGCCTCCGACGACTTTGTGGAGCCCGCCTGGGTGGAGCACGCCGTCGCCTCGAACCGCCAAAGCGTCGTGGCCACGGACTTGCGTTCGCCGGAGGCGCTGGTGGTTCCGCTGGCGCGTGGAGTGGTGCGTGGGGTACTGCGTGCCACATACGCGGATGCGGCCCCGAAGTGGTTGAAGGAGGCGTGGGCGCGAGAGCTTGTGCGGCGCTTCACGCGGGCGCATCAGGTGCACCCTTGGGAGCGGGTCGAACGCGCACTGGATCTGGACCGGCTCGCCACCTTCCTCGAAACTGGGCGCATCCGCGCGGAATTCTTCGAGCGCGCGCCGCGCACCGAAACCGAGCGAGCCCTCGCCTGGGCACTTTGGCGTGCGCTTCCCGAGGAACGGCTTGCGTCGCTGTTGCAGGCGGTGACGCAGCGAGAGGCGCGCGCATTGGCCCGGGAGAACGAGCGACTCGCGGCGTGGGTGAGTGACCGAGGGGAACCGCAGTGGCGTCGCTACGTCGAGCGTTTCGTGCTCGAGCAGTCCGAGCGGTTGCGCCGCGAAGTGACATTGACGCCGTCTCTGCTCCCCGTGCTCACGCCGGCCCACCGTGGCGTGCTGAACGAGACGCACGACGGCAGTGGCGCGACGGATTTCTTTTCGCGTGTGACGGGACAAGCCGCCGAAAGTGAATCCGCAACCGCCGACGCTACGTTGCCGTGGACGG
>SKZP01000024.1 GCA_007127275.1 Planctomycetota bacterium | reverse complement strand
TCCGCGAGTTGCAGGCCCGTATGGACGAGCACGGCAACGAGCGCTGACTCCGACGGATACGCGGCTCACCGTGCGACGACTCGCGTCTCCCCGCCGTGGCGGCGATGGCGCCCGGCGGCGAAGACAAGGATCCCGCGTGGCGCGGCACCCTTTTGCTGTCGGCACCGCACTCTGCACAGGCGTGCAAACACGCTCCGAGTCCCGGCTACAGCGGCATTACGAACGCTTGATAACGACCCACGGGCCGCAGCCCGTGGGCTTGTAGGCGCTTGCGTCCGCAACCCTTTCTGGTGCCGCTGCATTCACGTGTCTTATGCCGTTGTAGGTACGCGGCTCCTATCACAATCAGGCGTGACTGACCCTTAGCTCAAGCGCTCCAGCGCACGGTCGTGGGCGACGCAGATCTGGTGCAGCACCTCGTCGTCATGCGCGGTGGAGAGGAACCAGGCTTCAAAGTTGCTCGGCGGCAGGTAGACGCCCTCGGCAAGCATGGCCTGGAAGTACCGGGCGAAGAAGGCGGTGTCGGTCGCCTTCGCTTCGGCGAAGTTCGTCACCGGCTTGTCCGGCTCGGTGAAATACACCGTCAACAGGGAGCGAGCCCGCTGCACCCGGGCGGGGATGCCAGCCTCGGCAAAGGTCTTTGCAAGGTGCGCGTCGAGCTTGTCGGCGAGACGGTTGAGGTGCGTGTAGGCGGCACCGTTGTTCGCGGCGAGGGTCTCCAGTGTGCCAATACCGGCGGCCATGGCCAGCGGATTGCCGCTTAACGTACCCGCGTGGTAGACGCCGCCGGCCGGTGCAATCTGCTGCATCAGCTCGCGTCGGCCACCGAAGGCGCCCACGGGCAGGCCGCCGCCAATCACTTTGCCCATGCAGGTCAAGTCCGGCGTCACCCCACTAACCGCCTGGTAGCCGCCAAGGTCGACGCGGAAGCCGGTGAGCACCTCGTCGAAAATCAACAGCGCGCCATGCTCGTCGCAGACGCTGCGCAACGCCTCGAGAAAGCCCTCGTTCGGCGGCACCACGCCCATGTTCGCGGCCACCGGCTCAAGAATAACTGCGGCAATCTCCTCGCCGTGCTCGGCGAACAACTCGCGCACTGCCTCGGGGTCATTGAACGGCACCTGTTTGGTCAGCGCGCTGATGGCGCCGGGGATGCCGAGCGCATCCGGCAGGTTGAACGTCGCCACGCCGGAGCCCGCACTTTGCAGCAGTGGATCACTGTGCCCGTGGAAGCACCCCTCGAACTTGACAATCAGCGCCCGGCCGGTCGCCGCGCGCGCCAAGCGAATGGCCGCCATGGTCGCCTCCGTGCCGGAGGAGGTCATGCGTACCATCTCCACGCTCGGCACGAACTTGCAAACAAGCTCGGCAAGCTCCACCTCGAGCGGATTGCAGGCGCCGAAGCTCGTGCCGAGTTTCAGGGTGCGCTCGAGCCGACGCTCAATGTCCGGGTGCGCATGACCGAGGATCTGCGGGCCCCAGGAGCCCATCAGGTCAATGTAGCGGTTCTCGTCAACGTCATACATGTACGGCCCGGCGCCACTGACAACAAACGGCGGCTCGCCGCCGACGGCACCAAAAGCCCGCACCGGCGAATTCACCCCACCCGGTAGCACTCGGCAGGCCCGTTCAAACCAGGCATGATTCTTGTTCGTCATGGTCGTCCTTTCCGTGAAGGTCGCCCCGCGCGACAACGAGGCAGTGGCGCAGTCGTTGAAACAGCGCCCGGTTTCGCAAACACCGTGGCGCCCGTAAATTGCCTTTCTCGTGTGCCGCACGTGAACGAATGCGTAGATGATAACGGAGCAAGGACTTGCCGTTTAGGACTCGGGGATACCTAGATTTCCCACGCCCACTGACCGCTCGGTGAGCACCCGTTCTCCTGCAGGGCAGGAAGCAGTTTTGAGGTACGTGGTCCCCGAGGGGTGTTTCTCGTATGTTTGGTTGTGCGCCCGGACTCGCGCATTGCCGCCGTACTACGCGTGACCTTCGCCGGCCGTGCGAGAGCCACCGACTGCGTCGGTGGGCTTGACGGTCGACACTCACAGCGGAGATGCACGGCTGCCGGGCTGGCCCTTGCGCCCGGCCGGGCCGTCCGCGTAGGCTTGAAGAAACCTACGTACCGCATCGCTTGTTTGCCGAGGAGGCGCCTCGTGGGACAGTCGAAAGAAAAGCCCAAGCCGGATGAGTCGTTTCTCCAGGAGATGGACCCGGAGCTTCTCGCCCACAGCCTCGTCACCATTCTTTTGAAAAATACCTCGCTGCAGCCGGAGCTGTTGCAGGATGCGCTCAAACAATGGCGCGAACGCTTCATGTTTGGCGGCGAGAAAATCACACTGATCGACGTGCTGGTGCAAAACGGCAACCTCGAACGGTACAAAGTACCCGCTCTCGTCAAAGCTTCCGAGTATGCGCTCAAGCGACGCGAGGACAAGCTCTTCGGCAAGCGGGCATTTCGCAAAGGGCTGATCACGCAGACCCAACTCGACGACGCGCTCGCCTTTCAAAAGCAGCTTTTCAAGGCCCTGTACGAGGTCAAGCGCCTCGAGAAAATCCTCGTCGACGACGGATTCCTCGCTCCCGAAGACGCGCAAGACATTTGGAGCGAGTACCAAGCCGCGCTGGAGAAGCGCAAAGGCGTCGCACGCCCGGCATCCCTGCCGCGTGCCGCCAAGTCGCTCGGCATTGACATTGGCATGGTCGGTGCGACGCAAGAGCCGACGGAAGCGACCGGCGACAGCCACAGTAGCAAGGAGGCGGACGAGGAGGATCTCTTCGCACCGATCGGCGGCGAGCAGCAAGAGCAGTCCGGCGGCGCCGTCGAGGGAAAGGACGACTCGGTGTTCGAACTCGGCACCACCGCCCGTACCCAGGCTGCGACGACGACGTCTCCGCAGCCCGAGCCGGGCAACGAGCTGCAAGGCCGGGGCACCCGCGTCGAAAAGGAGCCCGAAGATCCCGCGGAGATGTTGCGCGAGTTTCTGCCGCAACAAGAAGAAGAACGTAACGCGCCAGCCCCGCAAACCGCGGCACGACAAGACAGTGGCAGCGACAACAACGACATGAGTTCAAACAACGACGGCTCCTTCTGCGCCGAGGCGGAGGACCGCGAACTCTCGGACTCCATTGAAGAGCTCGACTTGAGTGATGACTTCGTTCCACGCGACGACGTCGCCGACTCCGGCGACATCCGCGGCATGGATGACGAGAAGGAGCACTGACATTGCGCGGGATTAACCCCGCAGTCTTCCCCCGTGGCTTGAATCCCGAAACGGGTGCGACCCCCGGGCGAAGTGGGTGATGCCCGTGGGATTGCAGGACGTTTCCGCGTATGTTTTGGATGCTGATTCACGAAACATGACTTGCGCCGCCGCCCTGCATCCCGGTACGGTGTAACCCTGGAGCAAAGCGCACCGTTTGCCTGGTTGTCGCTCCGCTTGGTGTCCCCGGTATCTTTCGTTGGCCCTTGCTGTAGCCTGCTTGCCATGATGGACGTTCCTTTTGGCCAACTTGCCCTCGAGCGCGGCTGGATCACCCAGGACCAGTTGGACGCGGCGTTGCAGCGTCAGCAGGAGATTGCCTCGAGCGAGCCGAACCGCTTTCGCCGGGTCGGCCACCTGTTGATCAAGCAAGGGGCGTTGACCCCAGAGCAGGTCACGGAACTGCTTGCCGCGCAGGGGATTGCCATTTACCGCAGCGTGGGCAGTGGCCGCCAATACAACGTGCATCACGCCGAGCCGAATCAAACGTACTTGAGTCCCGAGGACTCTACGTCAATGGAGCGCGTCTCGGCGGAGCAGGTGCGCAAGGTGATTGTCGTCGACGACATCAACCGAACGGCGAACAGCAAGGCGCCGGTCGAGCGGATGGTCGCGCCACCGGGGGCGTTGCAGGCCGAGGCGGCCCAACAGCGGCAGGTCGCGCCGAAGCGAACGCCGGCCGAGCCGGAGCCTGCCTCGGCCGGGCGCAAGCGCAAGCCGACGACGGAAGAGATTCTCGCCAACAGCGCCGACGCCCCGCCACGCGCCAAGCATCCCGAGCCGGACGCCGAGCCGCCGCCTGTGCCGGAGCCGGAGTCCTTTGTTGAACCTCCACCGCCTGTGGCGGCATTAAACGAGCTCGACGAAGACCTTGACATCCGTTCTGGGGCCGCCGGGAACCACGACTCCGAGCAGAAGGGACAGCTCGGCCTCGACTTCGTCGTCGACTCGGTCCCCGCTCCCGCGGAGCCGCCGGCCCTTTTTGGTGCGTCCGACGGGGAAGCGCAGGCCCCCGAGTTTTCCTCGGATCCCCCGAGGAGAGTCGACGTGCCCGAGGAGGACGAAGATGACGACATCAACATCTTCGCCCCGCGCGCCAAAGGTCAGCCGGGACCGTTTCAGGCGACGGACCGCTCCGACGTCGACCTTGACCTCGCGGCACTTACCCCCAAGGGCTCGGGGCGCAAGTTTCAACAGCAATCCCCCGGCGAGGAGTTGTTCCCGCCTGCCGAGGCGAACGACGAGCCCTTGGAAGAGATGCCGCCGCCCCCCGTTGTGGAGGATCCTCCCGCGCCCCACGTGCCAGATTCGGTACCGCTGGACGGGGTCGCCGACGCTGGGGTCGGGATGGATGTGGGGTTTGCAGCCGGCACCGGTGAGCCGCCGACGTTGCATTCCGAGGAGGTCATCTACAGCGGCCGCCCCGAGTCTTCGGAGGATGTCAACGTACCGGCCCCTGCGTCGCTTACACCGATTTGGGAGCAGGTCGGCGGGGATGCCCCGCATGATGTCGCGGCCCCGCCGCCGGCCAAGGAGCCGTCGCCATTCGAGGCGGACCTCGACCTGGACGCGCCCGCGGCGCTCACCGACGTCGCCGCCGGTGCCGCGCACGCCCCGGCCGGTGACGAGGACGGCGACAGCGGCTTTGGGACGTTGCAGGTCGAGTCGCTAGCCGACGGAGACCTACGTGCCCCGGCGCTGGATGAGTTGCAGGCACCAGCGGAACAGGTCGAATACGACGCCACCGTCCCCGAACCGGATGCGTTCCCGGATCTCGCACCGGGCTCTGCTTCGTTGGATTATGCAGTCGACGACACGCCGGAGCCGGCGGGGCCCACGCTTGGCGAGTCGTTGATCGACGGTGGCCTCACGCGCCCCGAAGGGGGCTTCGGCTTTTCCGACGGAGGCACCGACGCACACGCCCCGGCACATGACGACCCGCCCGCCATTCCGGTTCGGCCGCTCGACGACTCGCAGGACGACAACCCGGCGCAATCCCCGGCAAAGGACGGCTCCAGCGAAGCTCCTTTACCCGTCGACAGCGACGAGGTCCGGCGCATCACCGGCTCCTTCGACCGTTCGAGCATTGATGTCACACCCCTGGACGAGCTGGACGACCTCGACGACGACAGCCTTTAAACCGCCTGCCGTCCAGTCTTCCCTGCGTGGTGAACAACGAACATGCCGTGACGTTCAGGGCAGTGAAAATGAAAAGCACCGTGGAGCAGCGCGGGTATCGGTTCGGGCCGGAACGCCGCGTGCGCAAGAAGCGGGAGTATGACGAAATCCTCGGCGCGAACCGTAGTCGCAGCGACGGTCGCTTGATTGTATTTCTTGCGGAGCGAAGCATTGCCGGTGAGGCTGAAACCGAACGTGTGACGCCACCGAGCCGGCTCGGATTGATCGTCGGCCGCAAGGTGGGCCACGCGCCTCGGCGTAACCGCGTGAAGCGTCTCGTGCGAGAGGCGTTTCGGCTGTTGCAGCATGAGTTGCCGGCAGGACTCGACATTGTGGTCATGCCGCGCCCGGAGGCGGCGAAGGACCTAACGCTTACCGAGGTGCAGGAAAGCCTGAAGCGTCTCGTGCAGCGGCCGCTGCCGGCACCGCGTGCGCGCAAAAAGAAGTATGGGCGCAACAAATCCTCGAAAAACCGAAGCTGAACCGCCGGGTGTAGTTGTCGAGCGGTGCGCCGCGGTTCCGTGAAACGTAAGGAGGGGTGCCCTCATGGGGAATTCGCCGTCGTCGGATTCGTTGCAGAGCGCTGGTTTCGTGTTGGCGCGCAAGCGACCGGAACGTGGGGAGCATGAGTTTCTGGTGCTGCGCAATGCGACCCACGGAAGCTGGGGCTTTCCCAAGGGCACGCTGGACCCGGGAGAGGTGCCCCGCGAGGCCGCATGGCGCGAACTCGCCGAGGAAACCGGCCTTGTGCCGGCGGATGTGCACGAGGTCAAAGACGCGGAAGCGTCGGTGGACTACACCGTTCCCGCGGACACGTGGGGCCCGGGCCGACCGCCGGCGCCAACACCGAAACGGGCCACGTACTACCTGGCCGTGCTCGACAAAGCGGCACAGCCGCCGCAAGCCTCCGACGAACACGACGAAACGGCATGGCTGCCGCTCCCCGAGGCAAAGCAGCGTCTCGCCCCGACGCCCCCACTTGCCGAGCTACTCGAACGACTCGCGACTCATTTGGAGGGCACCGACGGGGGATAAGTTGCGCAGACCGCGTTCTCCGCGTACGAGTGGTGCACGGCGAACATTTTGCGCATGGCATTGGCAGCGCACGCACGGCGACTTATCCTCATCCCGGTGATTGGACCGCCAGGGATTTTCGACGAGGTGAAAGCAATCATGCGCATTGCCGTGATCGGTGCCACCGGAGCGGTCGGCCGCGAACTGCTGCAACTGCTGGAGCGAACCACGCTGCCGCTTACCGAGCTAGTCGCGACCGCCTCGCCGCGCAGTGCCGGCCGAGCGTTGCCGTTCGGCCAGCAAACGTTGACGGTGCAAGCGACGGGACCGCAACTTTTCGAGGAGAACGAGCCGTTCGACCTCGTCTTCTTTTGCGCCGGCTCAAGCATCAGTCGCGAACTTGTGCCCAAGGCGCTCGAACACGGCGCCACGGTCGTCGACAACTCCTCGGCATTCCGCGGGGACGACGACGTGCCGTTGGTCGTGCCCGAGGTCAACGTCGACGCCCTTGACACCGCGCCACCCCGGCGACTCGTCGCCAACCCCAACTGCACCACTGCCGTACTGCTCACCGCCATTGCCCCGCTGCACCGCGCAGCCGGCGTCCGCGCCATCATTGCGGCAAGTTACCAGGCCGTCTCCGGCAGTGGCTCCCGCGGCATTGCCGAGTTGGAAGCACAGTCACGCATGCTCGTCGGCGGCAACCAAGGCGAGGTCGCCGCCCGGGTGTATCCGCACCAGATTGCATTCAACATCTTGCCGCACGTGGACGCCTTTCATCCGGGCGAGGCCGGCTACAGTGGCGAGGAGCTGAAGCTGCGCAACGAGTCGCGCAAGATCCTCGGGGTTGCGGAACTCAAGGTCAGCGCAACGTGTTGCCGGGTGCCGGTGTTCCGCTCCCATGCCGTGGCCGCACATTTGCACCTCGAACGCGAGCTTAGCCCCGACGAGGCGCGCGGCCTGTGCGAAAGCGCACCCGGCGTAGTCGTCCAGGATGCCCCGGCCGAGGCCGTCTACCCGCTGCCGCTGGAACGCGCCCGCAAGCACGAGGTTGCAATTGGCCGCATCCGCCGCGACGAGGTGTTTGACCCCGGCCTTGCTCTCTGGGTAGTCGGTGATCAGCTTCTCAAGGGCGCCGCGCTAAACTCGTTGCAAATTGCCGAGGCGTTGCACAAGCGCGGCCACCTCACGAGCAACGGGTAGTACGACCACGCAGGTTCTTGCAAGGCCTCGAACGGCGACCGAGCGTAGCCCAGGGCGTGCGCTTGAGGGGCGTTACGTTCTTGCAAGGACTCCAGGGCCACTGACTGCACGACTACGAACTCGTTGCCTCCACGGCGGACGAACGGGAAGCCACCGACTCTGCGCTCGCTCAAGAATAACGTTTCAGTTTCGCGTAGCGAGCGACATCTGT
>SKZP01000607.1 GCA_007127275.1 Planctomycetota bacterium | reverse complement strand
GTCGCCGGCCGCGTCGCCGAGGGCTTCGACGCCGTGGTCGTCTCCGGGGAGGCGGCGCTGACCTGGCCCGGCTACGACCCGCGCACCGGGGAGCTCGACGCGAAGGGGCAGTACCTGCTCGACCTCGGCGCGGCGTGGACCGAGTGGACGGGGATGCCGTTCGTCTCGTTGGTGTGGACGGCGCGAGAAACCCGCGACATCGGCGAGTGGCACGACATTCTGCACGGCTCCGCCACCAGCGGTCTGGAGAAGCTCGACGAGGTGGCGGCGTTCGCCGCGGAGCGGTTGCAGGGGCCGTTCGACGCGGCGTGGCTCGCCGAGTTCTTTCGCTCGCGGGTGGTGCCGACGCTCGATGCGACGCATCGCGAGGCAATGGTACGCTTTTTCAACGAGGTAAGCGCACTGGGGCTTGCGCCGGTGATGGGCCGGCGCGCCATCCATTTCCGCCCGCGCATAGCCGACGAGGCAGAAGCGGGCGACGTCGAGCAGGAAGAGACCAGTCAGCCCGGCATGCTTGCCCAGGCGATTCGCGAGGTCGACGAACTCGACGTGGCGGCGCCGGTGGCGGAGTCGCAGGGCGAGCGCGCCGAGGGGGATCAAGGGCGCGAGACAATCACCGAGCGGCACGCGCCGATCGAGGCGGAGCCGCTCGCCGAGCCGGCCGGGCCGGAGTCGCTGCCGTTTTATGTGGCGCCGCTCGACTACGAGGGGCCGGAGCCGATGGTGCGGGCGCGCAACGCCTTTTTGCGGCGTCGCTACCGCGCGGTGCTACGCCACTTGACCGCGGGGGCGCGGCGCAAGCCCGGTTTTGCCGAGCACCCCGAGGCCCTCGTGCTTCGCGGCCGCTGCGAGTTGCAGCTCGAGCGCAGCGCCGAGGCGCGCCGTCACCTCGCTCGTGCCGCCGAGTTCGCACAGACGCGCCGCTTCGCCCTCTACCTGCTCGCGCGGCTGCACCTGCACCTCGAGGAGTACGAGGCGGCGGCGACGAAGGCCCGGCAGTTGCTCGTCGAGTTTCCGAACGACGTCTCCTACGGCATGCACGCCCACGCATTGCTCGCCACCTGCGCGTTGCAAGCGGGGCTGACCGAGACGGCACAGCATCACCGCGAGGCGGCGGAGCGCCGCGGCTTGACCTCGTCGGACCTGCTCGTCGAGCACGGCAAAGCGCTCGTTCAGGCGCAGATGTGGGACGAGGCCGCGGCCTACTTCGGCGAAGCGGTGAACGTCGACCCGTCGAATCCGGAAGCGGTGCTGCGGCTCGCGAAGATCTTTTACCATCATGGCCACTGGATGAAGGCGGAGGAGGTGCTCGCCTTCGGCCTCGACCGCGCCCCGGAGGAGGTCGCCTTCTTCAAACTGCTCGGCGACTTGCGCCGCGAACAGGACAAATTGCGCGACGCGGTGACGCTCTACCGCGTGGGGCTCGAGCACAGCCCCCGTGGGGACTGCGCACCGGAGCTGATTGAACGCATTGCGCTGTGCCTGCACGAGCAGGGAGAGTCCGACGACGCGCGGGAGCACCTCGAGGTGATCCGCACGCATTTTCCGGCGACAAAGCAGGCGCGTCGCGCCGCGCACTTCGAACAGGCGCTCGCTCATGCGGGCAACGCCGCCGCCCGCCACATGCTCGGCGACGTACGTTCGCCGACCCATTTCGCAAGCTTCGCCGGTCCGCGGCTGGTGGCGTCGCTCTTTGCCTATCACGGGCTGGAGGAGGCGTCGCACGAGATTCCCGAGGCCGGCCAATTCGAGAGCTACGGCTTTTCCGAATACAAGCAACTGCTCGAGGCCAGCGGCGGCGAAGCGCTGTACGTGCGCGGCAGCCGCGAGCGAATCAAACAACTGCTCGACGCCGAGCTTCCCGTGCTGATTGGCCAGCACAAAGGGCTCGACGAGTCGTTCGCCCTCGTGCTCGGCTACGACGACGCGCTGGATGCGCTCGTTTTGAGCGAAGAGGAAACGACGGGGCGCCTCGTCGAGCCGTGGCCGGCCGTGGAGAAGCGCTGGGCGGCGACGAACGGCGCGCTGCTTGTGTTTGTGCCGCCGAAGCGGCAGGAGCTACTCGAAGAGTTGGAGCTCGGCGACGACGAGTTGCTTACGGAGTGGACGGCGGCGGAGTTCGCGATGGCGCTGGACAACGTCGAGCTCGCCCGTACCCACGCCACCGCTGCCGAGGCGCTGGATGGGCGCGCCCAAGGGCCGCAGAAACTGCTCGTCGAGATTGAGCTGCAGGCGCGCGACGCCGCGTCCGCGCTCGCGCGGTGCGACGCGGTGCTCGAGCAGGACAGCGAAAGCTTCTGGGCGCGCAAGTACCGTGGGGATGCGCTGCTGCAGCAGGAGCGCTTCGACGAGGCGCTGCAGAGTTACCGCGAAGCGCTGTGCCGGCACCGCCGCGAGTATACGCTCTGGTGGGTGATGGGCATGGCCTACGAGATGCTCGGCAATCCCTTGCGGGCCATCCAGTGCTACCGCCGCGCCGTGCACCTCGAGATGCAGCCGCAGATTGCCGCGCGCCTTGCGACCCTGTACGACGAGCAAGGCCGCAGCGTCGAGGCGGCATATTGGTGGTCGCTCGTCGCCGAGCTCGAGCCGGAAGAGGAGGCTGCGCACGCCGCGCTTGAGCGCTACGAAAAGGAACGCCCCGAGCCGCGCACGCCGCTGGCCGCGTCGCTCGCGCCGTTCGTGCGAATGGGGCCGGTCGAGCGGATGCGCGGCACCGTCGCCGGGCACGACCGCACCATTGACGAGTTGGAGCGCACCCTCAAGCCGGGGCAAGCGAGTCCCAGGCCGGACCTCGGCGATGAAGACGACGAGTTCATGCTCGAGGACGACGACGACGAGAATGGCGACGAGGACGTGGAAGGCTTCGACCTCGAAGAGCCCGTCGGTCCCGAGGATGTCGAGCGTATGATCGACGAGATGCGCGACGGCAAAGACGACGAGAACCCAGATTCGTAACCGTTGCGAAGGCGTCGCGCTACGCAACCTACGTCATGGCGAGCCGGAACATGATGACCATTCCCAAGCTGATTGCGCGCGCTGGCAAGGGGGAGCGCCTCACGATGGTCACCGCCTACGACCATCCCTCGGCGGTGCTTGCCGACGAAGCCGGCATCGACATCCTGCTCGTCGGCGACAGCCTCGGCAACGTCGTTCAAGGTGAGGCGACGACGCTGCCGGTGACCCTCGAGCAGTCGCTCTACCACACGCGCCTCGTCGCCCGCGGCGTAACGAAGCACAGCCTCGTCGTCGGCGACATGCCCTTCGGCACCTACCAGGCCAGTGAGGCGCAAGCGATTGAGAACGCGGCACGCTACCTGAAAGAAGCCGGCGCACAGGCGGTCAAGCTCGAAGGCGGCGCACGCGTCGAAGCGACCATTGCCGCGCTGGTGCGCGCGCAGATTCCGGTGATGGCGCACATTGGCCTGACGCCGCAGTCGGTACACGTGATGGGCGGCTACAAAATCCAGCGTGTCGAGGCGTTCTTGCTCGACGAGGCCGAACGAGTACAGGCCGCCGGCGCCTTCTCCGTGGTTCTGGAAGGGGTCCAGCGCGACATTGCGACAACGATCACCGAACGGCTGGAGATCCCCACCATTGGCATAGGCGCCGGCCCGGACTGCGACGGCCAGGTGCTGGTCTGGCACGACCTGCTGGGACTCACCGACTCCGCGCCGAAGTTCGTCAAGCGCTACGCCACCCTTGCGCAAACCATCCGCGACGCGTTGAAGGCCTACAAAACGGACGTAGAAGCCGGCACCTTCCCCGGCGACGAACACAGCTACGCTGGCGGGCACAAGTAAGCCGGGGACTGTTTTGCCCCCGGCTACTCGGTTTGCTTCTCCGCGTTGCAAAGCCAGTTCGGCGTTAGCCGCCGCGCACCGTTTCAAGCGCTTCGTTGACGGACTGCTTCATCGCCTCGGCGTCCATTTCGTGGGTGAGGCGGCCAACCTCCGAGTTGTCGCTTGCATGGATGAGCAGGATGTACCCGCTGGCGTTCTTGTGCTCGTCGAAGACGCTCATGACGTTGTGCTCTTCGGCGGGCGACTGAGTCGTTGCACGCGTTTCGTCGTCGGTGAGGTCGAACTTGACCGGCTTCACACCGTCCGGAAGGTCACCCATTACGCTTTCCCAGATGGGCCCCATCTGAAGGCACGCGGGACAATTGTCCTTGTGCATGGCGATCGCGAATACTTTCGGGTCGTCGCCGGTCGCGGGGTCGCCGTTTTCGGCGGCCGGGTCCTGTTGATCCTCTTCGGCGTCGTCGCCACATGCGGTGAGCACGGTGGCACTAAAGGTGAACGCTGCCGCGGCCAGCAACAGCAGCAACCAAGAAGGACAGCACTTTTTGATCATACCTACACTCCTCTCGTGGATTGAGGGGCGCCTCTACGGAGCGAGGCGCCGGGTCGGGAACACACGCGCTTGCGTGTCGAGCAACGAAACGTTGGGTGGTGCCGGCACGCTCCCAGGTGCGCGACGAGCAAAGGCCTGCGCGGCGTGCGTGTTCGGTGCACGGGCAGTCCGGGGCAGGGACTCGACGAAGCAGCAAAAGACCGCACCGCTCATCCACATCTTGATGCGCAGTCCGTTATGCACGAGTCCTTCGGCCTCGAGACGCTCGAGCCGCGGCGTGCCCCGCAACTGAATCAGCGAGGCGGCGTACCCTTCCGGGCAGGTCAGTGAGAGCACCGCGGCGGTCTCCCCGTCGAGCTCGGCGAGCCGGGCGCCGTTGAGCCGGTACCCCCGCTCGAGCAGTTGTTGCGGCTCGAGCAACTCGAACGGCGCATGGTCGAGCGCGTTGTGAATCTGCGCAAAGTCGTCCGTCTCCACGGCAAGCGAGGTGCGAAGCTGATGTAGTTCGGCTAGGGCGGCGGCCATCCCCTCGAGGTCCGGATCTCCGGCGTCGCGGGTGTCCGAGCCCAGCACGGCAAGAGCGACGAGCGTTCCGGAGAGAACGACGACCGCGGCGGCGGCGAACGCCGGGCGAATCCACCGGCGCCGGCGCGCAGGCCGCCCCTGCGACTCTTGCCACGCCTCTTCGAGGCGTTCACGCACCGGTGCCGGCAGGTGCTTGGCGAGGTAGTGCTGTCGAATGTCTTCGTCCATTGGCCTACCGTTCCACGGGTGAGCTGCCGAGTTCGTTGTGAGCCGTTGTGCTGGGTGCGCGCGGGACCTGTTTGGCCTCGGCCTCGTCCGTCGACTTCGTTTGCGTTGGCTGGGCGGATACCTCGAGCGCATCCGAAGCGTCCGAAGCGTCCGGGGCGTCGAGTCGCTCGCGCAGGTGCTTCTTGGCCCGGTGAAGAATGCCGAGAATGGTATTGCGGGGCCGCGCGGAAAACTCCGCGACCTCCTGGGTGCTCCAGCCTTCGACCACACAAAGGTAGAGCGTTTCGCGCTCGTCCGGCTTGAGCATGGCAAGGGCGTTCTCCACCCAATCTTGCGCGGCGACCTCATTCGCGGAATCCACATACGAGCGGGGCAACGGCTCCTCCTCGAGCGCATCCAGGGACCGGACTTGAGCCAAGCGGGCCTCGTTGCGCCAGCGGTTGTACAGGCGGCTGCGGATTGCCGTGAACAGGTACGGAACCGTCCAGGATCCCCCCGCATTGAGCGTTGCAAGACAGGCGTCTTGCACGCAATCCGCCGCTACCGACTCGTCATGCGTAAGCGCATACGCATACCGAAAGGCACGGTCCAAAACCTGTTGTAGCGCTGACTCCATTGGCGGTTCCTCGTCGGCGTGAACATGCGCCGACAGAGAAGTTGCACGGTAGCACCGTCACTGGCGTGCCCGTTTGCCACGAGGATAGACACGAAACGCGCCTCGCTGATTATGACTGGCCGCACTTTTTTTTGTCGACCCACCGCCACGCAACCTCGCACACAGCATGAGCCGGAAAGGCAGTTCTCTTGGTTGCCGTTCAAGGCGTGCCGCCCAACTGCTTCAGCCTGGCTTCGCAGGTGGCACGGACCTCGTTGCGGAAGTGGCCGTGGTAGTCGTCGCCAGCGAGGCCGCTTTCGAAGCGCGGGGTCGCGGTCTTTGCGTCGGAGAGCGCGCGCAGCGCATTGCGGTACTCGCCAATGGCTTCGCGGACCATCCCTTCCTGCTGGTAGAGCCCGGCGAGGTGGAACGCCGCGGGCCAAAAGCCGGGCTCGAGAAACAGGGCACGTCGCAGCGCCTGGATGGCGGGGCCGCGTGCGCCGGTTTTTTTGTGCACGAGGCCCATCAGGTAGTGCGCCTCGGGGCTCAACGGCATCAGCGCCTGGCCGGTCTGATAGGCCTCGAGCGCCTCGGTCAACTCGCCCATCTCGAGCAGGGCGTTGCCAAGTGTGAGCCACCCGAGGCCGTTTTCGGGGGTTCGCTCGACGGCGTTGCGCAACCGCTCCAACGTGTGCGTGCGTTTCTCGGTGTCGCCGCGGCGGAACTGATGCAGCAACGCGGTACGCTCCTCGGCGGACCCGGCGTTCGTTGGCGTGGGGTCACTTTCCGAGTAGGTGGCGGGCTCGCTTTCACTGGAAAGTTCACCGCTGCGCGCCGCCTCTGCAACGGTTTGCGCAAGCTCGGCGACGTCGTGGGCGGGGTCGGATTGGTCGGCGAGCCGCTCGACTCGTTCGCCGAGCACGCCGGCCTGGGGACGGGAACCCAGCGGCGCAGGACGGTAGGCGAAGCTGCGACCGAGGCGTACGAGATCGTAGTCGGCTTTGCGCCCGTGCAGCGACTCGCCGGCGCCGAGCAACAAACGCCCCTCACGGCGCAATGCGTTGTGAATGTGCCCGGCGACTCGCTCCACCGTGCTCGCTTCGAAGTAGATCAGCACATTGCGGCAAAGCACAATGTCCCACATGCCGCTCGACACCGGCGAGGGGTAGGCGGGGTCAAGCAGGTTGTGACGCGTGAAGCGCACCATCTTCTTGATCTCGGGGGCGACGCGCAGCCCACGCTCCTGGGTGTGCAGGTAGCGCGACTTGAACTCCGGCGGAATCTCGCCGAGGGTTAGCCGGGTGTACTCGCCGCGCCGGGCCGTGGCGAGGGCGTCGGTGTTGATGTCGCTGCCGAGGATTTCCACGTCGAGCCGCTCGGTGTGCGCGAGCATGGCAATGGAATACGGCTCCTCGCCGGTTGAGCAGCCGGCGCACCAGATGCTCACCGGCCGGGGCCCGCCGCGACGTGAAACCATCCATTCGCGCAGCCCCTCGAATTGCGCGCGGTCCCGGAAAAAGTGCGTCTTCTTGATCGTGACGACGTTGATCAGCGCCATCAAGTCCGGATCACTCGGATCGGCGCGCCGCAGATGAGCAAGCACTGCCTGGGTTGAGTTCGGCCCGCGGGCGCGCACCCGTGACTCGAACAGCGCGCGCAACGCCGGCGATGGTTTCGGCTGCAAGACGAAGCCAATCTTGTCGCGGATGATGGCGCGCAACTCGCCGTACCACCCCGGCACCACCTGCGACGGCCGCGCGGGGCGGCGCATACTCGAGTCGGCAGGGGTTTCGTGTGGATCCGGCCCAGTCATGGCAATACGTGTGAGGAAAGCGACCGCCCGAGCGCACCGCCCGTGACGAGCATCAAGGAAGGTACCGATCGGCGCTCAAGAAACGACACGTTTCGTGCCTCGTTGATGGTCGGTTTGCGCGTCGCTCTCGCTCGGACTCGACGCCACGCCGGGACGGAGGATTTGTCCGGAAACAGCAGAATCACGGTACTCGCGGGTGGCGGGCCGAGTCGTCGGCGATCGCCGGCAATTGGGTGGAACTGGGCACGAGCCCCGGCAGACCAATGGCCAAAGCGAGTGCGCGCGGCATGTCGTGCAACGGCAACTCACGCTCTGCCGCGCCCATGCGAACCGCGGCCTTGGGCATGCCGTACACAATGGAC